>JACZSB010000116.1 GCA_022574435.1 Fidelibacterota bacterium | reverse complement strand
GAAACCGCCGCAGCGAGGCTATAAACATCCTGTCGGCTGCCCTGGTCAATGAGTATACGCCGGTCTCTCCCATACTTCAGTACCGGCTGGCACATTTGCATGCCCTGCAGGCCGAGTTTAAAGTGGCCGAGATGCTGGCCATGACCATCTCGGGTGAATCGGAATTCACCGAACAGGGACTGTTGCTGGCGGCTGAGATCGCCGACTACCTGGTGCGGGACTCCAGCCTGGCTTCGGCCCGTTATCTGGCCTTCATGGACAACTACACCCTCAGCATACACCACGATACGGTGCGGCGGCGCTACCGGGTGCTTAATCCGGAGGGGGATTGATACTTGATACTGGATACTGGATGGGGCCCCGTCAGCCCCGCCGTTGGCGGGACAAGCGGCAGGGTTGGATGCCTGAACCAGAAACTCTAAACTCGTAACTCCTAACTCGAAACATGTTCCGATCCATCACCCTGTTATTGATCCTGTCGGCCAACCTGCTCTGGCCGCAGAAGCTGCTGATCCCCATGGACCAGGCCCAAAACGATCACTTGAAGGCCTACGGCGTCACATTCTGGTTCCTGAAACAGGGCCGTACCGTAGAATGGCTATTGAACTACCGGGGGGGTTCGTTCCTGGCGGACGCCACGCCGGCGCTGATCCGGGAATGCCAGGTGCGCGGCGTACTGATGGAGCCGGTGGACGCCGCCGATTTGGGGGAGATATTAGCCACTATCGAGAACAGCAACATGGACGTGGTGCTGCTGGAGAAAGCCCCCCGCATCGCCGTCTACTCACCGCCCAACAAACAGCCCTGGGACGACGCCGTCACCCTGGCGCTGGCCTATGCCGAGGTGCCCTACGTTACCATCTATGATGAGGAGGTGATCACCGGTCAGCTGACCCGCTACGACTGGCTGCACCTGCACCACGAGGACTTCACCGGCCAGCACGGCAAGTTCTGGGGCGCCTACCGCAATGCCCAATGGTACCGGGAACAGGAGGTGTCCTACCGGGACCTGGCCCGGGAACATGGCTTCCCCAACGTACCGGCTCACAAGCAGGCGGTGGCTTTGAAAATCAAACAGTTCGTGGTGCGGGGGGGGTTCCTGTTCGCCATGTGCTCGGCCACCGACAGCTGGGACATCGCCCTGGCGGCCCAGCAACTGGATATCGTTGGCGTGCCCTACGACGGTACCCCCGCCGATCCCCAGGCCCAGGCCAAACTCGATTTCGGCCAGGCGGTGGCCTTCGAGAATTACCAGCTGATCACCGACCCGGCAGTGTACGAGTATTCCACCATCGACATACCATCCAGCCACAAACCGGGCCCCCGCTCCGCCGACAGCGATTACTTCACCCTATTCGAGTTCGCCGCCAAGTACGATCCCGTGCCCTCCATGCTCACCCAAAACCACGTGGGGATCATCAAAGGTTTCATGGGCCAGACCACCAACTTCCGGCGCAGCACATTGAAAAGGAGTGTGGTGATATTAGGCGAGCGGGAAGGCACCGAGGAAGTGCGCTACATTCACGGCAATGTGGGCCAGGGCACCTTTACATTTCTAGGGGGCCATGACCCCGAGGACTACCAGCACTATGTGGGCGACCCGCCCACCAACCTGGCCCTGCACCCCAATTCCCCCGGCTACCGGCTGATCCTCAACAATGTCCTGTTCCCGGCGGCGCGGAAGAAGGAGAGGAAGACTTAGGAAGTTACGAGTTACGGGTTGCGAGTTACTGGTTCGGCCATCCAGCCCACCCTGGCAGGCCGTTGGCGGGATTCCACCCACTGTCCAACATCCATTATCCAGTATCCAACATCCAACATCGAGTATCTAGCATCCAGCATCGTGTTGGCAATCTAAAACGCCTCCCCCTTTTTCTCCCGCAGTTGGCTGCCCACCGGCCGGATGCGTCCCCAGATGGAATATACCAGTCCCACGGTGGCCCCTACCTGCAGGACGGACATGATAAAGCCTGCCATTCGCAGTCCCTGGTAACCGGGAAAACCGGATATTACCTCGGCCATAAAGCGCAGGAGGGTGCTGGCGGTGAAAAGCCAATAAAGCCATAGAATCACCCGCGGTTTGTATTTGCTGTCGTCCTTGGTGGGGCGGGGGAAGAACCAGACGGCCACCCCCAGGATCATCATCAGCATCCCGCCCATGAGCAGAACGTGGGTATGGGCCACTACCAGGGTGGGCGGCGCCAGCCAACCAAACACTTGGGCGGCGTACAGGTAAAGCCCGGCCAGCAGGCCCAGGATGAAGAAGAAAAAGGCGGTTTTGATGAAGTACCGGGCGGTGGAGTGCATGGTCTGATTATTCCGGCTTAAGTTCTCCTTGGAACTCCGCGAATCCTAAAGAAAAGGTTAGCGTTTTAAGGATAAATTAGATACTCGTTACTAGATGCTCGATATCGGATGGTACCACGCCAACGGCCTGCCCGGCCAGTGCGGGATTGGAATCTTGTAACTCGAAATTCTTAACTCGTAACTAGAAACTAGAAACCAGTAACTCCCTGTCCTTGGCAGTTATTGGCTCGTGCGCCTAATTTCACCGGCCATGTCGCTGGTCCCGCCTAATTATCGCCGCTTCGTCGCGCTGCTTACTACACTGGAAGCGCTGCTGTTGCTGGGCTGCGCGGCGGTGAAGGGGCCTTCGGGGGGGCCGGTTGACGACACCGGGCCGGTGGTGGTCCGGTTGCAGCCGCCCAACCTCAGCCGCCGGATCGACCCCCGGGCATCGTTCGAAATATATTTTGATGAACTGGTAGAGCCCTTGTCCATCCCCGGTTCGCTAATCTTCACTCCCCAGGTGGACTTCACCACCAAGGTCAGAGGGCGGCGGGTGATCGTAAAACCGGCCCAGCCGCTGGCCGCCAACCAGACCTACGTGCTCACCCTGCAGCGCGGTATACGGGATTACCGGCGCAATAAACTATCCCGGTCTCAGCAATACGTGTTCAGCACCGGGGGGGAGATTCCCACCGGCCGCATCGAGGGACTGGTACTGGAAAGCGATCCTAACGCGACCACAGTGGTGGGCCTGTTTGTCCCCAGCGACAGCACTGTGGGCTACGACCTGTTTCAGAGTGTCGATCTGGCTGATGACGGGCGCTTTTCCTTCTCCTACCTGGACAGCGGCCGCTACCGGTTGGCGGTGGTGGAAGGCGGCCTGGCCGATTTTCCAGCCGGCATCAATCGGCGCCGCTATGCCCTCTCTTCCGAAGAATCGCTGACAGTGCAGGGCGATACAGTCCAGGTGCGGATGCTCCTCTCCTCACCCCTGACTCAGCCCCAGATTCAATCGCTGGAATGGGCGACTCCCACTTACCTGGCCATCACTTTTGATACGCCTTTCGGCGAAGCGCCCCCGCCGGCCGGTCTGTATGCTACCCAGAATGCGGCCACCTGGGGCTACGTGGTGTTATCACCGGACTCCGATTCCACAGTGGTGGACCTGGGGGAGGGATATACCCAATTGGGGGAACCGTACCGCATTGAGCCCTTTGTCCTGCCCGGCCCGACCATGGAGGATACTTTGCGGCCCCGGGTCAGCGTCAAGGGCAATCTCGTGCGCCTGGAACCTGTGGCTTTGGCGGGCAGTCGCCTGATAACCACCGCCCGGGGGTTGGTGACCTTTAGTGAACCGGTGCGGCTGCCGGAGGGGCTGATGGCGCGGGTTATGGGGCGGGACACCCTCCAGGTGCCTCTGCTCCAGGACACACCGCTCTCCGCCAGCCTGGAAGTCTATGAGCCGGAACGCTATAAACGTGCCCAGTTCCTGGGAGGCGATATTACCGATTATGCCGGTAACCCGTTGGCCGATTCCCTGGTCTCGGTCAGGTTGGTTTTTCAGCTGCCCCAGAGCACTGGTGAAATCAGCGGCCGGATCATCGGGCTGGCCGGGACGATAGTGGTCGAGGTGCGGGAGGCGGAGACCGGGCGCCGGGTGGCCCATGCCGTTACCGATACGGCTGGCTATCACATCGACCTGGTGCCGCCCGGATTCTACCACCTGTTCGCCCATGAGCAGGTGGGGCGGTCGCCGCTGCCGTATTATAGTGGCAGCTGGGAGCCGTACCGCCCGGCAGCCCCGTTTGCCAGCTATCCGGACCCGGTGGAGGTAAGGCCGCGCTGGGAAGTCGGAGGGGTTGATATTAACTTTAATGTTGCGCTCGATACGACCCAGGAGGTTCCCGCTGATAGAAAGGATTAGATGCACTGTGTAATAATTGCCGGTGGCTCCGGCACCCGGTTTTGGCCTAAAAGCCGGCGAAACCGGCCCAAGCAGCTGCTGGAACTCCTGAACGGCAAATCCCTCATATCTCAAACCACCACTCGTCTGAAGAAATACTCCCGGGCTGAGGGGGTATACATTGTGGCCCCGGAACATTTAGCCCAATCGTTAAGCCGGGAGGTGCCGCACATTCCCACTGAAAATCTGTTCGTCGAACCTGCTCCCCGCAATACCGCACCCGCCATCGCTCTGGCAGCCTTCATCTTGCGCAAACGGTTTGGCGGCGATGTAGTTATGGGGGTTTTCCCGGCGGACCACCTGATCCGCAAGGAGAAACTGTTTCACCGCTCCCTGGTACTGGCCGAGAAAAAGGCCGCCGCCGGCCCCCATCTGGTCACGCTGGGTATCCAGCCCGGCTACCCCGCCACCGGGTATGGTTACGTCGAGTTCTCGCGCGAGGGCAGCGGCGACGTGCATCCGGTGGTGCGGTTTACCGAAAAACCGAACCTTAAAACTGCCAAGGAGTTTCTCGAGGGAGGTGCACATCTGTGGAACGCGGGGATGTTCATCTGGCGGGTGGACACTTTCCTGGACAACCTGGCTGCCCATCTCCCGGCCACTGCCGAAAACCTGGCCGCTATTGAGCACCTGATCGATACCCCCAAGTTTGCCGAGGCCCTTGCCGAAGTTTGGCCGGTGGTGGACAGTATCAGCGTGGACTACGGTATCCTGGAACACGCCGATGACATTTTTACGGTTGAGACCCGCTTCGACTGGAATGACCTGGGTAGCTGGCGCACCCTTTACGAGGTGCTGCCCAAGGACTCCGACGGGAACGTGGTCCAGGGTGATGTGACCATACTGGATTCTCACAATTCGCTGGTGGTCAGCGAGGGCCGCTATACTGCCGTTATAGGGGTGGAGGACCTGATAGTAGTCACTATGGACGATGCCACCATCGTGCTGCCCCGTAGCCAGAGCGAACGGGTACAGGACATCGTGCACTGGCTTAAATCCCGGCAGCGGGAGGAGCTGCTCTAGCAGATGAAACTGCCGGCCCTATTCCGGGAGTTGGAAGAGGTGGCTGCCCGCCTCGGTTTGTCGGTGGTGCTGGATCGCGGTAATTTTAAAGGCGGCGATTGCATTCTTGAAGGAGAAGAAATAGTGGTGCTAAACAAGGCCACTCCGCTGGAGCAGCAAGCCCGTCATCTGGCGGAAGCCTTGGGGAAGAGGGACCTGCAGGGAATCTACCTCAAGCCGGTCGTGCGCTTGTTCCTGGACCGTTATCAGGATTTGGAGCTGTTCGATGAGAGGACCCAAGCCACACAGGATTCCTAACCGGATCACGTATTTAGCCAAGATAAGACTAATTGGAGGAAGCGATAATGTCCAAATTTGACCCGGAGGACATTCTTACCTGCGCCTTGACCGGGCATGGTACCGTCGGCAAGACCATCTTGGCGGATGCCATGCTTTTCAATGCTGGAGAAGTCAACCGTATCGGCTCCATCGAGAGCGGCAGCACTGTCTCCGATTACCATGAAGATGAGATCGAGCGGCAGATTTCCATCAATTCCTCCGTCCTGAATCTCTCCTGGCAGGAAAAGAAAATAAATCTGCTCGACACACCGGGCTACGCCGACTTCTTCGGTGAGGTACAGGGCGCCCTGCGCGTGGCCGATTTCTCGCTGGTGCTGATCAGCGGTGTCGCCGGGATTGAGGTAGGCACCGAGCAGGTTTGGCGGGCCGCCGCCGACTACGGCCTCCCCCGGCTGCTGGCGGTCAATATGCTTGATCGTGAAAATACCAAATTCGACGATATACTGGCCCTGGCCCGGGAGCGCTTTGGAGCCCGGGTGTTTCCCTTGGGCTGGCCGGTTAATCCCGGCCCCAATTTCAACCAGGTGGCCGATGTTTTGCGCAAGGAGCTGCATACCTATAAAACCGACGGCTCCGGTAAATATGATGCCGGCGAATTGCCGGCGGATTGGAGCGACCGGATCGACACCTTCCACGGTGAGCTGATCGAGCTGGTGGCCGAGTCGGACGATACCTTGCTGGAGAAATACTTTGACCAAGATGCACTCTCCGAGGATGACCTCCGGGGCGGCCTGCGGGGAGCGATCCTGGCCGGGACCCTGATCCCCCTGTTCCCCCTGGCCGGCCTGGGGAACATCGGGGTGCGCCGGATGATGGACTTGTTAGCCAAGTACGCACCCTGTGCAGCTGACGCGGGGGAGGTTAAGGGTATGGCCGGCGCCGGCAGTGACCAGGAAGTTTCCATCTCGGGCTCCAAGGACGGCCCCACCTCTATTTTCATTTTCAAGACCGTCAGCGAAGCCCACCTGGGCGAACTGTCATTCTTCCGGGTCTATTCGGGAACCGTAAAAACGGGCGTCGATCTGCTCAACAGCTCCCATCAGGCCCGGGAGCGGATGGGCACCATTTACAGTATGAACGGCAAGAAGCGCAACGAGCTGGGCACGGTGGTGCCCGGCGATATCGCCGCCGTGGTAAAACTGAAGCACTCCCACACCGGTGATACCCTGTGCGACCCGCATAAAACGGTGGTGCTGCCGCGAATTACCCTGCCGGAACACAAGGAACGGGCGGCCATCATGCCCCGCTCCAAGGGCGACGAAGACAAGATCAGCACCGGTCTGGCCACACTCCATGAGGAAGACCCCACCTTTGTTTTCGAGTTTGACCCGGAATTAAGGCAGACTATCATTTCAGGGCAGGGCGAGCTGCACCTGGAAACGGTTGTGCGGCGGCTTAAACAGCGTTTCGGGGTGGATGTGGAATTGGCCGAGCCCAAAGTGCCTTACCGGGAAACTATTTCCAGTCGCGGCGAGTCCAAATACAGGCATAAAAAGCAAACCGGCGGCGCCGGCCAGTTCGCCGAGGTTTGGATGTTCGTGGAGCCGTTGCCGCCCGGCTCAGGCATAAAGTTCGAATCGCAGATCAAGGGCATGGCCATCGACCGCGTGTTCATCCCTTCGATCGAGAAGGGTGTAATGGCCGCAGTTAGCGATGGAGTGCTGGCCGGCTACCGCTGCGTTGATGCTAAAGCCGTGGTTTACGATGGCAAACAACACCCGGTAGACTCCAAGGATATCGCCTTTCAGACCGCCGGGCGGGAGGCCTTTAAAGAGGCCTTCCGGCAAGCCAAGCCGGCCTTGCTGGAGCCGATCTACGAGATCGAGGTTTTGGTGCCCGAGGAATTCATGGGCGACATCATGGGCGACATCTCGTCCCGCCGGGGGAAAGTGCTGGGCATGGAAACCGAAGGCCACCTGCAAAAGGTCAAGGCCCACGTGCCGCTGGGATCTTTGGGGCATTACGCCACTGCTCTGCGGTCAATGACCGGGGGCCGGGGCCTTCATACGCAGCATTTCTTTAGCTACGAGCGCATGCCACACGATGAAGAACAACGGGTCATCAAGGCCACAAAGTCGGATAAGGCAGAGTAGCCGTCTTGAAATTGGACCGGCTATGGGCTCCCTGGCGGATGGAGTATGTCCGCGCTCCCAAGGCTGGGGCGGGGTGCATTTTCTGCGACAAGCAGGCGGCTGGCGACGATGCCGAAAACCTGGTGGTTCATCGCGGCGATAAGGCCTTCGTGATCATGAACCTGTATCCCTACAACAACGGCCACCT
>JACZSB010000115.1 GCA_022574435.1 Fidelibacterota bacterium | reverse complement strand
GGCCCCGTGACGGCATAGTGCCAACGGGCGTTGCCAAATTCCGCAAACTGGTTGAGCACCACCACCTTGTCGCCCTGATCAGCCGCCAACTGGTTCACCCGGTCGTAGATTTCCTTGACGTTACTCTCGCCACCCGGCGTCCTGATCACCTCAGCGCCCAACTCCGCCAGCCACTCGAAGCGCTCCGGGGACATCTCCTCCGGCAGCACGGCCACCGCCGGACAGCCCAGCAGGGCGGAGTTATATGCCCCGCCCCGGCAGTAGTTGCCCGTGGAGGGCCACACCGCCTTCTGGGCGGAGGGATCGAACTGGCCCGAGACCAGCTTTTCCACCAGGGTGCCGTAAGTGGCGCCCACTTTATGCGCTCCGGTGGGGAAATGGCGGCCCAGCAACACGAATATGGGAGCCGGCACGCCGGTGAGCTCCGGCGGCAGGCGCAGGTAGTTCACGCCGCCGAAACCGCCGCCACTTTCCACAGGCTCGTTGTTCCAGGTGATCCTGAACAGATTGAGGGGATGCAGATCGTTCAACCCAACCGTCTTAAGCGCAGATTTGATTCCGGCTGGGACAGAGCTTGGATCGGCCAGCTGCTTGAAGGTGGGCAGGATGACCCCCCTTTCGCGGCAGCGGTCGATGGCCCGGGCCAGCACTTTTTCTTGCGCTTTATTCATTGACCCGGTTCACTGGCGCGCATGGTCAAGGCCATCACCGCCTTGGCGGTATGCAGCCGGTTCTCCGCCTCGTCGTAGATCACCGACTGCGGCCCGTCGATGACGGCATCCTGCACCTCGTTGCCCCGGTCGGCGGGCAGGGCGTGCATATAAAGGGCGTCCTTCGCCGTCAGGGCCATGCGCTCCACGGTGCACTTCCAGTGGCGGCCGGCTTCCAATGCCTCGGTGGAGGTCGACTCGGGGCTCAGCACCCAGTCGCCCCAGTTCTTGGGTATCACCACATGGGCATCGCGGTAGGCCGCCTCCTGGTCATGTGTGATGGTCAGGCTGCCCCCGCCCGCCCGGGCATTATCCTGGGCCAGATCAATTGCCCATTGCGGTAAGGGGTGGCTTTCGGGGTGTGCCAGGGTCACGTCAATTCCGTAGCGCGGGAACAGCAGGATCTGCGACAACGGCACGGAGACCGGCTTCTTGTGGCTGGTGGCGTAGGCCCAGATAACCGATACCTTGCGGCCCTTGAGACTCCCCAACTTCTCCTGCATGGTCATCAAATCGGCCAACGCCTGCAAGGGGTGGTAGCGGTCGCATTGCATGCTGATTATGGGCGCGCTGGACCACTGGGCCAGCTCGTTGAGGTAGCGGTTGCCCACTTCCCAGACGCAGTTGCGGCAGGCGATGGCGTGGCCGTAGCGCGACAGGATAATACCGGTGTCCTTGGCCACCTCGCCGTGGGCAATCTGCATGGTGCTGGTATCCAGGAAATGGGCGTGGCCGCCCAGCTGGGTGATGCCCGCTTCCATGGAATTGCGCGTCCGGGTGGACTGCCCGAAGAACATCAGGAAGATGGTCCGGTGGCGCAGGTATTCAGTCTCCCGGCCGGCGGCGAATTTGCGCTTCAAGTCCCCAGAAACCCGCAACAGCAGATCGATCTCCTCCCGGCTCCAGTCTTGCAGGGTAATAAAGTGCCGGCCCCGCAATTCATCAGTCAGTGGTTCATTTGCCGGCAACGGTTCTCCCATACATAATATTAGTTACGAGTTACGAGTTACGAGTTACGAGTTACGAGTTACGGGTTTGCCGTGGCAACCATAATCGAGCCCTCCGGCAGGCTGCTCCTGCCAACTGCTTACTGCCGACTGCCAACTGCCACTGCCACTTCTTCCCAGCTTCAACCGGCCAAGTTAGGCGTAGTCTGCGGCATGGCGGCGGCAAACTCATTCACATACACCAATGGCATAGCCGCGTACAGCGCGGCGGCTGTCACCAGGTCCTGTTTCCAAGTGTGCTCGTTGGGGGCGTGGGCCTGGTCCTCGCGGCCCGGTCCGTAACCGATGGCCGGGATGTTATAGCGCCCCATGATGGAGACCGCGTTGGTGGAAAATACCCAGTGGGTAACCTCCGTCTCCCGGCCCAGCAGCCCCCGGTGGGCAGCCACCAGGGTTTGAGTGGCGGGATGGTCCTCGGCTATCAGCCAGGTGGGGAAATAGGCGTCGCCGGGATAGGTCAGCCCCTTATACGAGGGCTGGGCATATTTATAGAGCTCCACCTGGGCCTCGGCCTTTCGCGCCGCCGGCAGCTCCCGGATTTCCGCCAGGGTCGACTCAGCCGTTTCGCCACTGGTGAGGCGGCGGTCCACCGAGACGGTGCAGCCATCCGCCACGGCACAGCGCGAGGGTGACCTGGTGAACACCTCCGAGACGGTCAAGCTGCCCTTACCAAGCGTATCCTGGGGCGCCAACGTATTGTTGAGCTGCTCCAACTCGTTAATGATCGGCGCCATTTTATAGATGGCATTCACCCCCCGCTCCGGCGCCGAGCCGTGGGCGCTGATACCCTGGGTGGTGATCTTGGCCTCCAGGCGGCCCCGATGCCCCCGGCAGATATTGCCGTTGGTGGGCTCCGTGATCACCACGAACTCTGGGCGCAGGCCCCGCTCCTTGACCATATAATCCCAGCACAGCCCATCGCAGTCCTCCTCCTGCACAGTGGCCGTCACTACCAGGGTATAGTCATCCTCCAGCCCCAGCCGTTTGATCAGCCCCCCGGCATAGACCATGGCCGCCACGCCCCCTTTCTGGTCGGAAGCCCCCCGGCCCCCGATGGTCTCATCGTCCTCATAACCTTTGAAGGGATCGAATTCCCACTGCCCGGGATCACCCACATCCACGGTGTCCACATGGCCGTCGATGGCAATCAGGTGTTTTCCGCTGCCGATGGTGCCCAACAAGTTCCCCATGGGATCGGTCTCCACCCGGTCAAAACCAAGCCGTTCCATCTCCGCGCCGATCCGCTCGATTACCGCCCCCTCACCCGAGCTCGGACTCGGAATAGCAATGATATCCCGTAGAAAACGGCCCAGCTCCGGAAGATCCTCTTCCGCGGCCTGCATGATACGACTAAAATCAGTGGTCATTCATAACTCCTTATAATAAGCACATTTCAAAGATCATTCATCCGCTGCCACAGCAGCAACGACTGTTCCCGGGCCCGCTGCCGGATTTCGGACTCCTTCGTTTCCACCAACTCCCCATCGTAAAGTCGAAAACGCCCCCGCACCATGACCTCTCGCGGCCGGTCCAGGCCGAACAGTAAGTGGCCCCCAAAATTGTCGGCGGTGATTGCAGTGCGGGGCTGGTAATCATAGATTGCCAGGTCGGCCTGATATCCGGGAGAGATGCGCCCCAGCGGTCTCCCGAACAGCCTGGTGGCCAGCTCCGCGTTGTGGTTGAACAGCAACCCCAAGTAATCAACAGCGGTTTCACCCCCCGCTTGGTGCGAGCTGCGGATTAAGGCCCCCTCCTTGGCCTCGGCCAGCATATTGGCCTGCATCCCGTCGGTGCCTAATCCGGAGCGCAACCGCTCGATAGTCTCAGCCGCCAACAGCCCCACCGAATTATTGGCGTTGGAGGTGGGGTTGTGCACCAGCATGGCCCGCTCCCGTTCCAGCACATCCAGGTCGCCGGGCTGCAGGTGCAGTCCATGGGCCAACAGGCTGTGCTGGTTAATCAGGCCGAAATGGTCCAAGCGCTGCACCACCGATGGGTAGCCCTGCTCCACGGCGTCGGATTGGTCGGCCCGGTCCTCCGCCAGGTGAATATGCAGGCCCCAGCCCGGCTCCTGGTCCAAAACCGCGCGCACCCTCTTGAGCGACCGGTCGGAAAGGGTAAACGAAGCGTGCAACCCCAGCAGCGGTTGGACATAGGGGTCAGCGGCGAACTTCCGCCGGGCCGCCAGGTTCTCTTCCAGCGCGGCCTCAAAAGCCTCCTCGCCGTTGCGGTCGGTGGCCTCGAAAGCCACAGCCACATTCAGCCCCAGCCCCCCGGCCACTGCGGCCAGTTGGTCCAGGGAGCCCCCCACGAAGCTGGGGCTGGAGTGGTGATCGATGACAGTGGTGACCCCCGCCCGCAACGAATCTACCAGGCCCACTTCAAAAGAAGAACGGGTGGACTCGGCGTCCAGTGCCCGGTCCAGCCGCCACCACACCCGCTCCAGGATTTCCTGGAAACTAGCCGGCGGCTGCTCAGGCGGCGGCATACCCAGCGCCAGGGCCGAATACAAATGGGTATGGGCATTGATCATCCCCGGCAGGATGGTCAGTCCCGAAAGGTCGACTAAATCGTTGACCTCAGCCGCGGGCGGGTCGCCGGGACCTACCGCCGTTATAATCCCGTCGGTTACCTCAATGAAACCCTCGGCTATAAATTGTTGATCCTCACCGGGGGCGATTATCCGCCCTCCCAGCAGCAACGTACGATGTCCGGCGTCGGCCTTAACCATGCGAACCTATGGCAGTAGTACCTGTTCCCAGGCCGCCGTTATCCGCCTTGTCAAGCAGCGCCAACACCTTTTCGGGTGTGATGGGCAGATCGTCCACGGGCACACCCAGCGCATCGCTCACGGCATTGGCAATGGCCGCTGCCACCGGGATGATGGCCGGCTCGCCCACGCCCCTGGCCCCCCACGGCCCCAGCGGTTCCGGTTCCTCTATAATAATGGTTTCCACCGCAGCCATATCCGTGAAGGTGGGGAGCAGGTAGGTCGAGAAGTTGACGGTATCCACCCGTCCGTCGGTCATGCGCAAATCCTCGGTCAGCGCCCAGCCCATGGCCTGTGAAACGGCCCCCTCCACCTGGCCTTCTACCCCGGCCACGTTGATCGCCTTGCCCAGATCGTGGGCCGCCCACACCTTAAGCACCTCCACCAGGCCGGTGACGGTATCCACTTTAACCCGGGCAATCTGAGCGGCGAAGGAATACGCGAAATAGGCCTCCCCCTGCCCCCGGTCGGCGTCGAAATCCAACGGCGGAGCGTGCCACCAGCCCAGGGCGCCCATGGACCGGTTGGTGACAAACATCTGCTCTGCCAGCTCAGCCAACGGGATCTCCCGCCCTGACTGAAGGTCTCGGACCCGGCCAGCCTCAATTTCCACCTGCTCCGGCGGGCACTTTAGCAATTGGCCGGCGGCGGACGTCATCTCCTTGCGCAAGTCTTCAGCGGCGTCCCGAATGGCGTTGCCGGTGAGCACCACGTTGCGGCTGGCAACCGAGGGGCCGCTGTCGGGAACATTGGCGGTATCGGTGGGCAGCACTCTCACCTGGCTCAACTCCACACCCACGGCCTCGGCCGACATCTGGGCCACTACCGTTATGGCCCCCTGCCCCATGTCCGTCAGACCATAGGCCACCTCCAGCGAGCCGTCCCTGAGCAGCTGCAACCGGGCTCCGGCGCCGTCCATACGCCAGCCGGCGGCCCCCAGGCCGTTGCCATATAGACAGGTGGCCACCCCCCAGCCCTCGCGGTAGCGGCCGGCGCCGGCTGGTAAACGTTTAAGCCAGCCGGAAGTCGACCGGGCCTTGGTAAGGGTCTTCTCGGCTCCGGCGCAATTATCCAGACGCTGCCCGGAGGAGGTAATGTCCCCCGGCTTGATCAGGTTCATCAGACGCAGCTCCACCGGATCGATGCCCAGCTCCGCCGCGATGTGATCCATTATCCGTTCATGCCCGAAGCACACCTGGGGTGCGCCGAATCCCCGGAAGGCCCCCGATGGCGGCAGATTGGTATAGTAGGCCCGTGAGATAGCCCGTACGTTTTCCACCCGGTAGGGGCCCAAAGCCTGAATGGCGGCCCGGTAGGAAACCACCGATGACAGGGTGGCGTAGGCCCCGGCGTTGCTCTCCAGCAGCACGTCGGCCGCCAACAGCCGTCCATCCCGGTTGACGCCCACCTTATAATGCATCTCAAAGGGGTGGCGCTTGCTGGTCATTTGCACATCGTCGCGGCGGTCATACACCATTTTTACAGGTCTGCCCACCAGCATGGCCGCCACCGCCGCCCGGGCGCACAGCTCCGAGGGCACGTCTTCCTTGCCCCCGAAGGCCCCTCCCAGGGGAGCGGCCACCACCCGCACGCGGGCCAGCGACATGCCCAATGCGCCCCCCACCGCCCGCTGCACGTAATAGGGGCACTGGAGCGAACCGTGGATGGTGATACCCCCCTCCGGCTCGGGGATTGCCAGGCAGGATTGGGGCTCTAAGTAGAAATGCTCCTGATGGGGCGTAGTGAAGGTACCCTCCACCACCAGATCGGAGCTGCTGAACCCGGCCTCCACGTCCCCGCGAACGGAGCGGTGGCTGCAGGCTACGTTGGACTCATGCAGCAAGCGACCGCGGCCCGCCCGGCCGGCCTCCATAGATAGCACCGGCTCGTATTCTTCGTATTTAACCTGGACCAGTTCCGCCAAAGCATGGGCAATGGCGGCCGTCTCCGCCACCACCAGGCCGATGGTATCACCCACATACCTGACCACTTCGTCCGCCAATAGCGGCTGGTCGTGGACGATCACCCCCACCTGGTTCTCACCGGGGATATCCGCGGCCAAAATGATTGCTATAAAACCGGGGGCTTCTTTAATCGCAGCCAGGTCAATAGCGGTTATCCGGCCAAACGGTATGTTGGAGAAAACAGGGTAAGCGTGGACCATGCCCGGCAGGACCAGGTCCGGAGTATACGGCGTCCGGCCGGTCACCTTGCCCAGCCCATCAACCCGTTTAATTGAACGTCCCAGGTAGCTCAAATCGCCCGGCCAATGGCTTCCGGCTGATCACTTGATCCGCTATGGTTATTGTATGGCATCGGTTAATGTAATCAAGAGTTCCACCGAAATATTAGACCTTAATTCTACCAATGGAAAATCCTGAGGCTACGTTCCGTTTTTAACCTCTCCCCTTCGCTTCGCGATGCCCATCTCCGCTCGCGGAGAGGGGACGGCCGTAGGACGGGGGTGAGGTTTCCCCTGGTCAGAGAAACGCTTATGAAAAAACAGTTTCTTCCACTTCTCATTTTCTACATTTCCCGATAGATGAGTCCGCCGGTGGCGCGGACCTGTCCGCCAGCTGGCGGATCAGAGAGTTACAAACTCATCTATTCAATTTTCGACGGAACTCCCGCTTTATGGACGGCTGCCCCTAAGTGCGTCACCGAACCTTTGATACTGTGACCAGCGGCAGTAATTTGCAACAGCAAACGGGGTGCTTCCCCCGATGACCGGGAGGCTGAGAACACACCCTACGAACCTGACCTGGATAATGCCAGCGGAGGGAATTATGAACACCTGCTTGAACAAGTATCGGATCCTGTCCCTGATACTACTCCTGCTTGCTTCTACTTTATTTGGCGCCCAGGGGCCGTTGCGCGGCCGGGTAGTGGATGCCGAGTCGGGCCGGGGCATCCCGTTAGTCAATATTGTTATTGCCCAATCCAACGCCGGCGCCACCACCGATTCCCAGGGGAAGTTCTCCCTGGCGGTGGCTGCCGGGGAACTGCTGGAGGTGACCCACATCGCCTACGAGCCGCTCGAGTTTACCGTGCCCCCGGAGCGCGCTAGTATCATTACCATATCCCTTAAACCGCGGTTGCTGCTGGGTGAGCAGGTGTTCGTCATTGCCACCCGGGGCAGCGAGGACCGCACTCCGGTGGCCTTTGCCACCATGGATCACCGCGACCTGGCGCTGGCTGCGCCGGTGGAGGACCTGCCAATGGCGCTGGCCGGACTGCCCGGCGTATACGCCTTCTCCGATGCGGGCAACGGTGTGGGCTATACCTATCTCAAGATCCGGGGCTTCGACCAGGATCGCATCGGTGTTATGATCAACGGCATCCCGTTGAACGACCCCGAGAGCCACCAGGTCTACTGGGTGGACCACGGCGATATATTGGCCGGCAGCGCATCGGTGCACGTCCA
>JACZSB010000114.1 GCA_022574435.1 Fidelibacterota bacterium | reverse complement strand
GGGCCACGTGGAGGAGGCCCTTAAACACGTTATTTATCTGATCCCAGCCGCCGAAAGAATTGATGGCTTGTTCATAATTTCCCATCTGTAGATGGATTTTAGCTGCTGTATACTCAGTATGTGGATTACCTGGTTCCAATCTCAACCCGCGAGTAATTACCGCGAGAGCGTCAGAGTACCGTCGCGCGTAGTAATATACTGATGCCAAACTATGGTAAGAGTGAGTGGAGAGGGGATCCAGTTGCAGACCCAGTTCCATGTGCTCAATGGCCTGGTCCAATCTTCCTGTCCGTACCAAAAACCAACCGAGTTCCACATTGGTTTCACGGCTGTTCGGGGCGAGGGAGAGGGCATGGCGGAAAGCATCATCGGCCTCCTGCCATCTGGCTTGATTTGTCCTAAGAATTCCCAGCACAACGTAGGCAGTAGGTAATTCAGCATCTAATGCTATGGCCTGTTCAATGAGCGCTAGGCTTGCGGCCTGGCTCTCTTCAGATGTAGTGAATCCACCTAGAACTGCAAATGCCAGGTCGGCATAGGTCGGAGCATAATTAGGATCCAGTCGGATAGATTCCGCAAGAAATGAGCGGGCCGTTGCGGATAAACCCTGATCCCACAAGATCTTGTGACCCTGCAGATAGAGAGAATATGCTTCAGGGTCCACTGTTGACTGATCCGCTACTAGACGCGCCTCCTCTTCAACCTTACCCCCTTCGGAGATCGTTCCAGCACAGCTCGTTATTGAAAGTGCGGCGACGAGGAATATGCCCGTCAGTATTGGTTTGGAGCTTAAAGAGACTGTGGGGTTCATAAGGACCTCCCTGTGGTGACGGTTCCATCCTTCCAGGGGGCCTCAACAAAAGTTCCCCCTGAGGACTAAGGCGTTTGCGCTAACAGACACCGAAGACTGTAGTCCTCCATACCCTGCCGGACACATTCACGGTTAATTTAAGAGAGACCTCAGCACTTCATAAGGTGTTTTTCCAGCAAAGGCACCATGGGGGCGATCGAAATTGTAAAACCGCTCCCACGCCTCCAGTTTTCTATTCAAATCGACATCGTCAGTGTATGTTAGCAACTGGTAAAACTCCTGCTGATCTGTCCTGTGAGATCTCTCGACCACGGACGAATTAGAGTTGTCATCACTCCCAAAATTCGGTCAGCATTAGTCACCATTGGTCAAATTACTGCCACGTTTTCCATACTCTTTTTATTTTTCACGACGAGACCCAAATGATCTGAAAATCCACTGCTCCTCCATTGCATACCCACTATCAATTGTGCAGATTCTGGATGACGGTCATCCGTGGAAACAGGATTTCAAGGGGGAGTGGGGCAGTGTGCAGAATGTTCGGCACGGGCCGCCACACCAATTCCTACTTCAGCAGTAGCATCCTTCGCCAGACTCAGGGCAAGCCTTGATGGAACTGACCGTGGGCCGAGGCAGGTTATTGAGAGAAGTGCTATAACCTAAACCGACCCCATGTAGCACTTGAGAGTAAAAGGTCTTATGAGGTGTTGAGGTCTCTCTCAAACTAACTTCTTATTGGTCCAGTGGGTATGGAGGACTACAATCACAAGCATAAGGAATGGTGCAATGAGTGAATTTTTTGATCAAATACCTGCACATATACAGGAGCACGTACGTGAACTGACAAAATCTGCAGCTTTGGGCGACGATGAAGAATATCTTGAATTGATTTCAGAAGCGTGGCTGGAGAAGAAGCGCATTTTCGAGGAGCAGATTGAATCCAATCAAATGGAAGAGATCGAGAGCTTCGAGCAAGGCGATGATCGCAGTGTACTGGCCTTGACCTATTCGGGATCATTGATAAATATCGGCCCCAAGGTTGAAGGGGATCGGCAACTGGAGTACACCAGTGTTGGCCTGCGGGCTGATGTGCCTGATGCGGTGACTGAGCCTTCCACCGACCTGGCCGGCGATATCACTCTTGATCAGCCGGTCAATTTCTCTCATGGACGGGTTAAAAGTACGTCTGCTATTTTCAAGATAGCTGTTTTGGCCGAAGAGATGGAACCGGAAGAGCAGTTAGTGAAAATGGGCGAAGTGACCCAGATTCTAGTAGATGAATTTGTGGACGCCAATAAGACGATCATCTTTGATGATTAATTTTTATCGTAAGCCTTTTTGCTAGCAACGACTGCCTGAAATAGTAGCTCAACTGCCATGTGCGTTTTGGCGTTGAGAAATATTTCCCGGGGCCGGTTGGGGTAACAGTAGCGGTCGATTTTCAAGGCCTGAGTGGGGTGGCGAGTGACCAGTACCATATTTCGATATCAGAACATCACTGAGCTGCGCAGCCGGCTGTTGGAGATTCATCAGCGGGCCACGCCACCGGAGAAACTCCACTTTCACGGACTGGTCATGCAGTCAAATCAAGTGCTGTTGTCTGAAAGCCCAACTTATCGACCGCCAGACAGCAATAAAAATCCGGGCGGATTGCTGAAACTTCAACCGGATACAACTACGCTCATTTTGCCCGATCTGCACGCCAGGATGGATTATTTTTTGAGCGTAATGCTCTATGTGGATCGTACCGGCTGCAGCAATCTGGAAAAATTGGAGGCCGGGGAGTTGCAGATTGTGTGCGTGGGTGACGGTGTCCATGCTGAAGGCAGAGCAAAAGACCGCTGGCGCCTGGCTTACACTGAATACGAGGGCCAGTTCGATACACATACAGCCATGGACGAGGAGATCCGTGAGAGCTTCGGATTGATGGAAATGGTGATGCTCATGAAGTTGGCTTTCCCAAATCTGTTTCATTTCCTCAAGGGGAATCACGAGAATATTACTAACCAGACGGGAAACGGTAATTTCGCATTTGGTAAATATGCCAGGGAAGGTGAAATGTTCGCGGAGTATACCCGCAAGTTTTACGGCCAAGCCTTCATTACGTTATACGCCGAATTTGAACGGAATTTACCGTTGTTTGCCGTCGGCGATAAGTTTCTGGTATCTCATTCTGAACCCTTTTCCTTTTACAATGAAAAGTTGATTATCAACTACCGCTCGCATCCCGAAATAGTGCAGGGGCTGACCTGGACCGATAACGGAATGGCTCAACAGGGAAGTGTTGAGAAAATGCTTAAAAACTACCTTGCCCAGGAAAAGGTTGGGCCAGGCCATTACTTCGCCGGGCATCGCGCAATTAATGGGCGTTATCGTTTTCTGCCCGATTCAGGGTTTGTCCAGATACACAACCCTGATCGCTCAATCCTGGCTATATTAAAGCGGCACGAGACCATCGATGTCGACATCGATATTAGAGAGATACCCATTAACGTACCGGATAAATAGACCAAAATTCGACAGATAAAATTATGGGCACAAAATTAACAAAAGTCGGTAAGTACAAGATTCAATCACAACTCGCTGAAGGTGGGATGGGCGCCGTATTAAAAGCCACACACCCGACACTGAATATCGACGTTATTCTCAAAAGGCTCACTCTGGAGGCCAGCGGCGGTTTTGTGGAGCGCTTTAAGCGGGAAGCAAGAATATCACTGCACCTGAAGCACGACCATATTATTCAGGTTTATGACCATTTCAAGGAGGGGTCGTCCTACTACCTGGTAATGGAATATGTTGACGGTGAAGACCTCGAATCTGTCCTGACCAGAAAACGATACTTGTCGAATGAGCAGGCTATGCTCATCTTTACCGAGGTCTGTCGCGGGTTACTTTATGCTCATGAGCATGGCGTAATCCATCGGGATATCAAGCCGGCGAATATCCTCATATCCCATACCGGGCAGGTAAAAATCGCCGACTTCGGTATATCAACATTCAAAGAGGGTGGTGATGATGGACTCACCAAAGCTGGGGCGTCGTTTGGTACGCCTTCGTATATGTCACCCGAGCAGTTTGACGACACAAAAAGTGTCGATAATCGGGCGGATATCTACTCCATGGGTGTGTTGCTGTACGAGCTGGTGACCGGTAAAAAACCGTTCGCGGGCGGATTATCACCAACCAATATCGCCGCTATTCAAAAAGGTAAATATACCAAACCACGAAAAATCAATCCACACATCACACCCAAGCTCCAACGAGTGATCCGCAAGGCGATGCACAAAAAGAAAAAGCGTCGCTATGCCAGTTTAAGGCAGATAATCACTATCTTCGAAAAGCAACTGAAGCGTCTTGATGATCAACCGACCATTAATCAGGCCATTAAGGAGATTGTGTTTGAGGAGTCTGACAAAACGCTGATGACCCGCCAGCAGGGTGGCTTCAGTAGGGTAATACGGAGTGCGGGATCGGGATTGAAAATAGTTGGGCTGGCAGCGGTGCTGGGTTTAGCGGCATTCATGGTATACTGGCAGGGTTGGCACCAGGAGCTGCTTTCGAGGGATAGTCATGGCCGACTGCAGGTTGCTGTAAATCTAGGCGATTATCCTAAAGCGCCTGATGACATCTTTATCAAGGTGAATATCTACAATACGATCAATGGGAAGGCGGATACCCTCGTTACTGCTCTCCAGCCGTTCAGGGCGCGCTACGATAGCACGAGCACCTCCTGGCAATTAATATCTCGACGAATCTATTTGCCCAGCGGACCCTACATCATAGATCTGGCGCTGGAAGGGCATCGCGAGCGTACTTCAATATTGCTCGCGCCCCGCTTGTTCCAGGTAGATTCTGCGCCCACCGCTGATGGACAGTTGTTTACTTTCAACATGCCCGAACTCGAACAAGATCCTGTACAGCTCTCTTATGATATCGTGAATTCTATAACCGGGACACCTGTACGTGACGCCCGGCTACAGTTCAGTCGCGGCAAAGGCTGGCAGAACTGGCCGGAATCGCAGGCGGACTTCATCCCGGGCCGGACCTATAGATTCCGGGCGCAGGCGGCTGGTTATGAAAACGCGGAGGTGAAACTGCTGGTAGCCGCATATCAATCGACAGTGCACCTGAGAATCCCGATGATACAGGAAGCAGGTGAGCTGGAAATAAATGCGGAGGAGCCCGGGCTTGAACTGTTGCTCAACAATTCAAGATACTACATTACCGGGGGCCAAAATCCGGCCTACCGTTTGATCGGGGCAACGGGAATCGAGCCCACCCGGTTATCCCTGGCTCCCGGCACCTATTATCTGACGGTAAAGAAGCAGCGATTATTACAGGCCAGTAGGCAGAATACGGTGCAAGTCGTAGTAGCTTCCGGACAAACATTGCGGCTCGAAATAAATTATGATCCTGAAACCGAGACATTCAACCTGACACATTAAAGGCAGTATAGCTATGTCTGTTACATTGAGGCGTCTAATCTTGTCCGGACTAGGCATTCTGGCCGGGCTGGCTGCCTGGCCATTAACCGAAATCGCATTGGCAAATCAGGCCCTATTCCCGTCATATTTTGTGTTCAATCTGGTCTTGGGTTTGCTGATGGGCACTATCATAGGCGGGTATTTCGGATCCGGCCAGGGGATCGGTGCGGGTTCGACAATCCGTTTCACCACGGGCATGATTCAAGGGGCGGTGGTGGGCCTGTTTGGTGGCATTATTGGTTTCCTGGCGGGTCAATACGTTCTATTAATTCTGGGGGATGTATTCGTGTCCCACAGCGCATTCACTGAGCTGGGCTATCCATTGTCCCGAGCCGTTGGCTGGAGTATCGTGGGCCTGTTTATCGGAGCAATCGAGGGTATACGAACCAAATCGCTACGACTGATCAGGGTTGGTATGCTGGGGGGCTGGATCGGCGGTCTGCTAGGTGGGCTGATTATGGAGTATCTGCATCTCTACCTGGCCAGCATAATGATCGGCCGTCTGGTAGGGATCGTCACATTGGGACTACTGATCGGTTTCTTTTATGGCTTGGTGGAGAACAGCCTTGCCTTCGGCACACTTAAGGTGCTAAACGGTGAATTCAAGGGGCGCGATTATCTGATCAATTTCCGGCGGACTCGGCTAGGCGTCGGGAAAAAGGCCCATATTCGCCTGGAACCGTATACCGATGTGGCCGACCTGCATGCCGAATTAAGTGTTCGTCGGGGCAACCTGTACTTGCGCAGTCTTGGTGAATCTTATGTGGTGTTAGTAAACGACGATCCAATCACCGAGAAAGAGCTGAAATACGAAGATGTAATCAGAATCGGCCAAGCAAAATTCATCCTTATTTGAGGGTCGGAAAATATGATGCGAAAATACTATATTATTTCACTTGTGCTGACCTTACCGCTCTGGGGGCAATCCTTACGTATTGCGCAAATCGATAATTCAGCCCTGTTGAGCAGGCAGGAGATCAGGCTTTATGTAAACGTATTAGACAGTCAGGGCAATTTGATAGCAGACGCCACTGCCGACCAGTTTACACTGCAGGAATCGACCGACGATGAGAATTTTCGGCCGGTACGAGGGGAACTGAAACTGGTATCCCAATCCAACTATTTCGATGGTATCAAACTGCTGTTGTTAATTGATAACTCCGGCAGCATGTACCGGACCATCGACGGCGAAGATACTGATGATGTTGAGGCTATGCGCATCACGTGGGTTAGGCGGGCGGTCACCGAATTTTTAGGCAGCATCACGAACCCCCGTGATGAGGTTGGGCTGATCTCCTATAACTCGTTCTTTACTTCCCACACCAAGCCTACCACTGATAAGGCCAAAATAGCGGCCCTGCTTGATGGCATTAAAAAGCCCACCGGCGATGCTCGATTTACAGAGTTATACTCGAGCCTTTACCTGGCTATTGACGAATTTCGTAACTACCGGGGACGCAAGGTGATCATCCTGCTGTCCGATGGTGAGAATGGCGCCTATTTCCCCAATACGGGGAAAGTGCATCCCCAGCTGGGAGAGAAGGTTTATACCCACGAGGAGCCAATTCTTTATGCCCAGCAAGAGGGGATATCGGTCTTCACCATTAATTTTGGGAAAAGGGGTGAGCGAGGTGACCGCAATCTGACGCGGCTAGCTGCGGCCACGGGCGGTGTGCGGCTTGATGCGCACGATCAGTCGGAGTTATCGGCGGTCTACAAATCAATCATGGAGCAGGTGCTGAACGAATACTCCCTGACCTACAAGGCGAATATGGATCCCGCAGACCGGCGTTTTGTACGATTGAGCTATGCCAACGACACGGGCACAGCGCAAGTGACCAGGTTCTATTTCGCAGGGACCATACTCGGGCAACCGTTGGCAGTGATACCGATCTGGTTAGTCGTTCCGCTACTAATCGGCGTAGCCGGATTATGGCTGCTGTCTCGAGCCAAATTCGATCGACGGCGAGCTCAGGCATCCTTGGAGGTGCTCAGAACCCGGGTTGGGAGCGTATCAACACAGGTAGTGGCATTGCAGGGTAATAAAACGGTAATCGGCCGCGCTGATGACGCCGACATGACCATTATCGGCGATCCGCAGGTCCAGGAAAACCACGCCACGATCATATTTGATGAGAAAAAAAATACTCATACTATCGTGACTGACGCCACAGTGATCGTGAATAACAAACCGACGACTTCAAAAATTCTTGAGCCCGGCGATGTGATCAATATTGGTGGAACGCTAACCGTATTTGATGAGGGATTGGGAGAGAACTAAATTAGGAATTGGGGTTCCGGAGGCTGGGTTGTATTTTCCATTGGCCACTACAAATCACCGTTGGTCAAATCCCTGCCCCGTTTTCCTGCCCCCTTTTGTATTTCAGGACGGAAGGCACATGAACTGAAAATCCATCCCGAATCGCTCTGCTCTCGGGACAGGTTGTGTCGGCGGTTCAATGGAGTTTATCCAGTGTTGCGTTAGGAGTCAGTACTAGACACAACCAGACAGGAGCCGCCAGAAAAATTGCACTCTCACTGCATCGTAGATAAAATCCTCGTCGTGACAGGTAGTTCTTCTAAGCCGTTGGTCGTGGGTTCGATTCCCACCCGTGTCACAACGTCAAGACCCTCT
>JACZSB010000113.1 GCA_022574435.1 Fidelibacterota bacterium | reverse complement strand
CCATCAACCGCAACACTGGTAAAGCGGTTTTCGATAGGATGCTGGCCGACACTTTAACGGCGCCGGCGATTGTGGAACGAGACCAATTGGCCCAGGTTTCTGATATGGGGCAGGTGCAGGCGGTGGTGCAACAAGTGTTGGCCGGCAATCCCAAAGAGCTGGCCCGTTACCACAGCGGCGAAGGCAAATTGTTCGGCTGGTTCATGGGGCAGGTGATGGCGGCCACCAAGGGGCAAGGGGACCCGAAAGTGGTGCAGCAAGTATTGCGGACGCAGCTGGACCAGGAATCGGCCTGAGCCGCCGGTGGCCGAATCCCCCTGAGCGACGATTAACGGTAAAATATTCGCCGGAACGTCCGATATGGATAGTGCTGTTGCCGGCCGGCAGCCGGGCAGCATGCTATTTGTATCACTTAAACTTGGCCTCCAGCATAATCAATGGCTACATTCCATAGCTGCATTTGAGGGGTTATGGCATGAAAACATTCATGGATACACTGGCTGAGAACCTGAAAGCTTTCACCAGCTCGGCGGTGGAGAAAGCCGGCGAGCTGACCAAGGCCGCGGCCGGCAGGGCGGAAATCTTGAGCCGCATCGGGCGACTGAAAATGGATGTCTTTCAACTGCATCGTCAGCAAAACCGGGTTTTCGCCGACCTGGGGCGGATCGCTTTTAACGAATTGCAAAGTGGTAATATTGAAGAGTTTCCCGGTCGTGAAAATGTACAATCCTTGCGGGAGAAGATAACCGGGTTGGACCAGGCCATCGCTGATAAAGAACGAGCCATAGGGCAAGCTTCGAAGATGGCTGACGGGAGCCCCGCCAAAGCCGCTAAAGGGAAGTCAAAGGCAGCCGGGAACGGTACAGCCAAAGGTGGCCGGCCCCGGTCGAAAGCGTCCGGCAGGGGCAGCAAGAGCACCGGGAAGGCGGCTGAGAAATAGGCGCTAGGAGCTGCCACCATGCGAGTGTGACCGTGAGCACTCCGTTGTTGCCGTCTGGATCACAAATTGGGTTCCAGCGCCAGTCGCGGCTGTTGCGTGGGCAGGAGGGCTCGGTTGAGCTGCCTACAGACCAGCCGGCATGCGACACTGATCACACTTTATTCGGAAGTGCGTTGGGGAGCCATCTTTATGTTGCCAAAACCGGTAAAGATTTGGTAAAATAGACAAATCCATGGGGTTACGAACTTCCAAGATAGGCAGAATTATTTCATCCATCGGCTCGGATAACCTGAAGCTGCTCATTCTTCATGAGGGGCGCTCCGGATTACACCAGTTTGAGATCCACGGCCGCAGGGCCCTCAAACTGCTGTTAGCCGCAGTAGTAATGACACCGTTACTCCTCTATTTGGGGGCGCAGCTATTGCTGGAAACAGCCCACAGCCACCGGGTTGCCAAGTTGCGCCGTGACAATGCCGCTCTCTATGTGCTGGTCCAGGATTTCGAACAGAGGATCGGTACCCTGGAGCGCGAGATCTCTGTCCTGTCCGATATGGACGAGGACCTCCGGGCGCACGCCAATCTGCCTAGTATCCCTGATGAAATTCGCCAGGTGGGTATCGGAGGCAGTATGGAGGAAATCAGCACCAATATGGATTACCTGCTGCCCACCTCGGATCGGGGGCTGGCGGCCCTGACAACCAAGCTGGACGCACTGGCTCGCGAACTGAAGCTGGAGCAGATCAGTTACGAACAATTGCGGGATACCATCAAGGACGACCTGGCCCGGCTGCGGCGGACGCCATCCATTGCGCCCATCAAGAGCGGGCACTATTCCAGCCGCTTCGGTCAGCGGCGCCACCCGTACTCCCGCAAGCGGGAGTTTCATCACGGCCTGGACATCACGGCGGACACCGGCACCAGGGTGCACGCCACAGCAGACGGCAAAATCTTGACCACCCGCTTCGACCGCAATCTGGGGCTATATATCAAAATTGACCACGGCAACGGCTTCAAGACCCTCTACGGCCACCTGCGCACATTCGAGGTCGAACCGGGTCAAGTGGTGAAGCGGGGTGAACTGATCGGGCGTTCGGGCAATACCGGCCGTTCCACAGCGCCTCACCTGCACTACGAAGTACGGCATTACAACCGGCCCCAGAATCCCGCAAATTACTTTTAAGTAACATCACCTTTCACCCTTACCAGTTACCGGCCGGGAATGATTAACTTATCCGGGGTCGTTCCTTCTAATTGGAGCAGCCCCCAATAACACTGATGCGCTACTTCCTAGAGACATACGGTTGCCAGATGAACGTGGCCGATTCGGAGCTGGTAGCCGGTCTGCTTGCCGGCTGCGGGTACCAACGGACCTCTGATCCGCTCAACGCCCAACTGATCCTGTTGAATACCTGCGCCATACGGGACAAGGCCGAGGCGACAGCCCAGAGCCGGCTGGGGCGTTTTGCGCAGATCAAGCGGAAAGACCCGGCGGTGCTCATAGGTGTGCTGGGGTGTATGGCCCAAAACCTGGGGGACCACCTGCTGGAATCAAAACCGTATATTGACTTTGTATTGGGTCCGGATCGCTACCGGCGGTTGCCCGAAATAATTGCCCGGCGGCAGCACGATCCCCAGCACATAGTGGATACCCGGTTATCGCGGTTCGAAGTTTACGATGATCTGTTCCCTTCCCGAGCGGGCGGCATCAATGCCTGGATTTCCATCATGCGGGGGTGCGACAAGTTCTGCACCTTCTGTATCGTACCCTTTACCAGGGGACGGGAGCGCAGCCGCTCACTGGATGGTATCGTGGCTGAGGCCGCCGAAGCGGTCGGGCAGGGGTTTCCCGAAGTGACTCTCCTGGGGCAGAATGTTAATTCTTACCGCCACGAGGAGCACAAGTTTCCGGAACTGTTGCAGGCCGTGGCAGCTGTACCGGGACTCAGGCGGATAAGGTTCACCTCGCCCCATCCTTCGGATGTTGACGAGCGGATGCTCCAGGTGATGGCCGGGCACCAAAATATTTGCAAATCGATCCACCTGCCGCTGCAAGCCGGTGCTGATAGGGTCCTGAGGCGCATGAACCGCACCTATACCAGGGACCAGTTCGTAGCCCTGGCCCAGCGCATCCGGGAGGTTATGCCGGGCTGTAGCATCAGCACCGATATAATCGTCGGTTTCCCCGGTGAAACCCCTGAAGATTTCGAAAAGACCATGGAAGTGCTGCGAGTGGTGCAGTTCGACAGCGCGTTCACCTTTAAGTATTCATTGCGCACCGGTACCAAGGCCGCCGAATATGAGGACCAGGTTCCTGAAGCCGAAAAGCAAACCCGGTTAGAGGAGCTGCTAACATTGCAAAAGTCAATCGGCCTGGCGCGAAATCGGGCCCTGGTGGGACAGGTGGTGGAGGTACTGGTGGAGAAGCAGAGCAAAAAGTCCGCCGCCCAGTGGGCCGGCCGAACCGACGGCAACAAGTGGGTGGTGTTCGACAAGGGCTCGGCCAGAATTAAGGACTTTATCCAGGTACATCTTGACGGTTCATACGGAGTGGCCTTAAAAGGGCAGCTGGTGAATACGCCGGAGGATTATCATGCGGTTGCTTAAGATATTTATTCTGCTGTTCATCGTCTTGGGACTGGCGGTAATGCTGAGCATGAATGCCAAGCAGGAGGTAAATATCTGGCTCATGCCGGGCAAAGTGTACCAGAACGTTAGTCTCTCCACCACGCTGGTGATCACTATTTCGCTGGGTATTCTGCTGGGATTCATTATCGGGCTACTGCAGATCATGGAACACCAGCGGACCATCAGTAAGCAGAACAAGCAGCTCAAGAAGCTGCGTACCGAAATAAATAACCTGCGACACTCGGTACTGGATGATGAGGTTTTCCAGGAGTCGGAGGAGATCGCCATCACGCCGGATGGCCCCGCACTTTCTTCCGGGGATGATCCCCCCCAGCTGGATAAATAGTCCCCATGCCCGACCCCATAATTATTGTCGTCATCGTACTGGCGGTAGCGCTGGTAGCGGCAGTGGTTATATTCAAGCCCGGGCGGCGGCGCGATCCCCAAAGCCTCTATACCGAAGGACTGGATCACCTCTTGCGGGGCAATTTGAAGCAGGCCTATAAGTGCTTCAAAGGGGTGATCGAGAGGGATACCGATCAGGTGGCGGCCTATCTCAAGATGGGCCAGGTGTTGCGGTTAGGCGGTGTGGCCGACAAAGCGTTGAAGCTGCACGAAAGTCTCAAAGCCCGCACCACACTTTCATCCTACGACCGGCTGGAGCTCTACAAGAATCTGGCCCTGGACTATAGTGCCCTGGGACAACCGGCCAAGGCCGTAGAATGGGGCCGGGCCGTATTAAAATTGGACAAGCGCAACACCTGGGCCCTGCGTCACCTGGTGAAATTCCACCGGCAGTTGGGAGACTGGGTCTCGGTGGGCAAATATCTGGCCCGCTGGCAGAAAGCCAAGCAGAAGGAGGATCCCCTGCTCCAGGCGTTATGCCGTTTCCGCCAGGGATACGACCGTCGCCGGAACGACCCGCCGGAGACAGTGCGCTCCCACTATCAGCAAGCCCTCAAGATAGATCAGGGCTTCTCACCGGCCCATTACTACCTGGCGGAGTCATTCGCCGATGAAGTTGCCGGTTACCGCCGGGAATTGACCACCGTGGAAGACCCTTCCCAGGGACCCATTGATGAACGCCGCCAGGGGGAGTTGAATCGCAAGATCGGGAAACTTTACCCACAGGCGGTGGCGCACTGGTCATCCTTCGTGGAATTATCTCCTCTGGACACCTACCGGGTCCTGCATCGGGTGGAGGAAGCCCTTTACTTCCTGCAGCGTTTCGATGACGTAGGTCCCTTCCTACGGAAGGTGTTGGACAAGAATCCCCAGAACCTGGATGGGATAGCGGCCCTGGCAAATTTTTACGTGCGAAAGGGGGAGCTGGATCAGGCCGAGCAGCTGCTGGCCACTATTCCCCAGAGCGCAGCCGACGACCCGCTGATCAACGCGATCCGGCTGAAGCTGAAATACCGGCGAGGCTCGGAGGAAAACCTGTTGCCGGAGTTGGACCGGTTGATTGATTCCATCCGCAGTGACGCCCAAAATCTGGCCGGCCGGGAGGGGCAGAAAGCCTCCCTGATGAGTTGGCTTGTCCCCGATAGTGATCCTCTGGAAAAACTGGCCTAGCGGTCTACTGCTACTCTCGCTTTGTCTGGCAGCGGCTGAGGCTAGCGGGCAGACCATCGCCCACTATATCAACTTGGCTTACCAGGGCCGGGTGGAAGAAGTGCAGCAGGCGCTACCGGCCCTGAAAAAACAGCACCCCAATGACGGCGCGGTGTTATTTCTCGAGGGATTAGTGATGCTGGACGGCGATGCGGCGGTGGGGTTGTTCAATAAGGTCGTACAACTTTATCCCACTAACCCTTATGCCGATGATGCGTTGCTGAAGATCGGTGAATTTCTCTATTCCCGGGGGCTTTACATTCAGGCCGCCCAGCAGCTCAAGAGGATTGCTGTGCACTATCCCCGCTCCGATCTGGTGCATTCGAGTATCAGATTATTTTTGAATGCACTGCTGGTTTCCGGCGACCGAGACACGGCCTTATTTTATGCCCAGGTGTTTGCCCGCAAATACCCGGAGATTAAATTCGACTTGCAGGCCGGCAAAGTTGTGGTGCTCCCGGATGATAAGGGCGTCCGTTCCCCCAGAGGACGGGCTTCGCCTGCCGAGGGGAAAAGCGGTCCACGGTTCCAACTTCAGGTAGGGGTCTATGGCCGCCGGGAAAACGCCCTGCGGCAACAGGACCTGTTGGAATCCTTAAATTACGAGGTGTTTATCCGCAGATATACGTCCAAGGAGCGTATACTGTTCGCGGTGATCGTGTCCGGTTTCGCCACCCGGGAAGCGGCCCAGCGCCTTGGTAGGATGCTGCAACGGGATTACGGACTGGAATCGTTGGTCCAGCAGGTTGATTAATTCAGGAAGCGTATGCGACCCTGGTGGGCGCCGCAGTCTTCAAAACTGTCGATCCGTCGAGAGATGGATGGTCGGTTCGACTCCGACACGTTTCCGCTAATGATGCGGGTCATCCTGGCAATATTATGCCTGGCGGCCTGGGCTCCCTCTCAGACTACCAGGCTGTTGTGGAACGGCTACGACTGGCTGCGGATCGACCGCCTCACGGCGGAATATCCAGAGTACCGCCAGCCGCTGAAAAGGGCCTATGTGCAGGGGCTGCTGGACGCCAAACTGTACTACTTTCTCCAGAGCTGGGCGGTGGATACGGCCGATGCCGGCGTCATATTCCGGGACTACCTGAACCGCTTCACCATCGACCAGCTGGTGCGAGGAACCGATATGGTGTACCAGGACCCGGCCAACCGCTATTTGCCGGTAGTCTCGGCCCTGGCCATTGCCAGCTTGCGGGCGATAGGTTCGTCCGATAGTGTGGTGGCTGAGTACACCCAGGCTTGCCGGGATTGGATCAACACCCTGGATTACTACCTGGGTGATAAGGTGCCGGTGGCGGTGGAAGGGATCAGCAGGCCGCTGGTACCCAAACTGCCGGGGGATTGGGCAGAACCGCCCTCGGGCGAGCCCCGGCGATGGTACTTCCCTGAAGAGTTGCAGCTACCCTAGATGGGAACTACTGCCCGCGGGGGCGCTTTACAGTTGACTATGTCAGTGGAAATCGAAAAGGGAATCCAGGCCCTCTCACGGGTCGCAATCATAGACGGGCGCGGTAAGTTTGCCTCCGGCGAGGTGGTTTACTATCACCTCATGGACGGTGTATCGGAAGGGGCAGAGCGGGCCGCCCTGACCGGCCTGGACTTGCAAGTCGATTTCAACCGCAAGGAAGATCGATTGCTGGTCATATTACGGGAGCGGCTAAGCAAGCGCCGGCACAGGCCGTCCCGGCTGCACCTGAGCCTCTTTCTGGCTACGATCATTACGACCCTCATGTCCGGGGCCATCCTGGAGGGGTACAACGTCTTCCTCCAACCCTGGACCATCATTTACGGCTGGCCTTTCAGCCTGACCCTGATGGCCATCCTGGGCTTCCACGAGTACGGGCACTATTACTATGCCCGTAGGCATAATGTAGACGTGACCCTGCCCTATTTTATCCCGGTGCCGCCGCCGCTCACCTTTATCGGTACTTTCGGGGCGTTCATCAAAATGCGCGGTCCCATCCCCAACCGGCTGGCCCTGCTGGAGATCGGCGCCGCCGGCCCTATCGCCGGATTTTTAGTAGCGGTCCCGGCGCTGTTGCTGGGGCTGCAGCTGTCAACGGTGGTGGAAATCGGGGGCGAGGGGATTATTCTCGGCGATAATTTGCTGTTAAAACTGTCTTCGGCCTTAATATTCCCCGGCCTGGGTCCTGAACAGGACATCATGCTCCACCCGGTGGCCTTCGCCGGCTGGATAGGTATGCTGGTAACCATGCTTAACCTGCTGCCGTTGGCCCAATTGGACGGCGGGCATATTGCCTACGCCCTGCTGGGCGACCGCCAGCACTGGCTGGGCCGCATCGTCATGGCGCTGCTGATACCCATGGGGCTGTTCCTCTCACTCAACTGGCTGCTGTGGGCCGCGCTCATACTGGTACTGATGCGCACGGTACGGCACCCTCCGATCCACGATATTCAGCGCCCCTTATCCCCGTATGAATTGCGGATCGGTTTGATCTGTCTGGCCATCTTTATCCTGTGCTTTATTCCCATACCGTTCGCCTAGTGCTGATGGAGGGAGCCGCCCCAATCACCACCCGGGGAACATCCCGGGTTTCGGATAAAGGTCAGGATATTGACGGGCAGTACATGCGCCGGGCATTGGAACTGGCCGGGAGGCCGGCAACGCGGGTCAGTCCCGATCCCCGGGTGGGATGCCTGCTGGTGCGGGACGGGGAAGTTGTGGGCGAGGGGTTCCACGAGCGGTTCGGTGGTCCCCACGCTGAACCCCAAGCCCTGGAACAGGCTGGCGACCGGGC
>JACZSB010000112.1 GCA_022574435.1 Fidelibacterota bacterium | reverse complement strand
ATCTTCAGATAAAGCCTTTCCCAAACCAATTTTATCCCGGGCGCTGGCCACACCCCTGCTGACTACACCCTTAAGGGCGGCGGCGGCCACGGACATGCCGGCGACCGGTTTCGAGGCGGCTACCTCCTGATCCCCGCCGCCTTCCAGTCTGCTCTTGACGCAGGCGGTAAATTGATCAAACATCATGTTGGAGACATCTACCACCATTCGCGAACCGAATTGCGCCAATAGGCCTGTAATGGTCACGGTGGAGTCACCTTTTACTTCCGTAACATTGTCATCAATAGCGGTTAAGACTCCCACCAGCTCCATCGTGGCTCCGCCCTTGCCCTTAACGTCCGTCCCTTTGCCTTGAATGCTGAGCTGATGATTAACCGCATCGAGATTGGCGATGGTCACCTCGCCCTTATAGCTCGATTTGATAGGGCCGACTTTCACCGTAATCTTCACGCTATGGCGATTTTCATCAAGGGCTTCCCCCAGTTCCGCACCGGGCAAGCAAGGTGTCACCTGTTCGATGTCGGAGAGAAAATCCCATACCTTTTCTATGGGGGCCATAACCTGAAAAGATTTTGACATCTCCACTTTCATGGCCTGATCCCCACCGTGAACAGTACTGCCTTAAAGGCCATTTATCGCCCGCCATACCTTCTCGGGCGTGAGGGGGATTTCGAGATGTCGCACACCCAGATGTGACAGGGCGTCCACCACCGCATTGACAATCGCGGGCGGCGCTCCCACTGTGGCGGATTCGCCCACACCCTTGGCCCCTATCGGATGGTGGGGAGACGGCGTGCAAGTCTTGGCGGTTTCCCAATTGGGAGTCTCCATGGCGGTGGGCATGAGGTACTCCATAAAACTGCCGCCATAGATATTCCCCTCCTCATCATAGGAGATTTCCTCCATGAGGGCCGGCGCCATCCCCATGGTCAGGCCGCCATGAATCTGGCCCTCAACAATCATGGGATTTATGATATTGCCACAGTCATCGACAGCCATAAACCGTCGAATTTTCACCTGGCCGGTACCGGAGTCGATATCCACCACGCAGATGTAACTGCCGAACGGGAAGGTCATATTGGGCGGATCGTAGTACGAAACGGCCTCAAGCCCCGCCTCCATACCTTGGGGGTGGTTGGTGTAGGCTGCAAAGGCGATCTCCTGAATCGTCTTGGCCTTATCAGGAACACCCTTTACAAAGAACTTGCCAGGTTCCCAATCAAGATCATCCTCGCTCACTTCCAAAAGATAAGCGGCGATTTTCTTGGCCTTATCCCTGATTTTCCGGCTGGCCATGGCAGTAGCCGCCCCTGCCACCGGCGTACTCCGGCTGGCATAGGTGCCCAGGCCATAGGGCGCCGTGTCCGTATCGCCATGCTCAACTTTGATATCAGAGACAGGAATGCCCAGCTCTTCGGCCACAATCTGGCCAAAAGTCGTCTCATGGCCCTGGCCCTGGGACTGGACACCGATCCGGACCAGGACTTTACCGGTGGGGTGGATGCGAATCTCCGCACTGTCGAACATCTTGAGTCCGAGAATATCAAAGTCTTTGGAGGGTCCTGCTCCCACGACTTCAGTAAAGCTGGAGATACCGATTCCCATCAGTTCTCCCCGCTCCCGTTTCTCCTTTTGCTCCTTCAACAGGTCCTGGTAACCGATTTTCTCCATGGCCAGTTTAAGGGCGCCGGCATAATTGCCGCTATCATACTCCAAGCCCAGTACCGACTTGTAGGGGAACGCTTCAGGCGGAATGAAATTCTTCATACGCAGCTCCGCCGGATCCATGCCCAGGTCATCGGCCAGAATGTCCACCAATCGCTCGATGGCGTGGACCGCCTCGGTCACCCGGAACGAGCAACGGTAGGCGATGCCCCCCGGCGGCTTGTTCGTGTAGACGCCATCCACTTCGCAAAACGCGGCCTCGAATGGATATGAGCCGGTCGCAATGGCGAACAGCCCCGCCGGCCATTTAGACGGTTGGGTGGCGGCATCGGTGTAACCGTGATCGGCGATGGTTTTGATGCGCAAAGCCTTCATTGTGCCATCCTTATCGGCGGCCAACTCGGCATGCATATGGTAGTCGCGGCCAAAGGAGTCGGCCTGGAGATTTTCGCGCCTGTGCTCCACCCATTTAATGGGCGATCCGGTAACCACTGTAGCAGCAATGGCGATCACATAACCCGGATATATAGGCACTTTTCCCCCGAACCCACCCCCAATGTCAGGCGAAATAATTCGGATTTTCTCCTCGCTTAGACCGACGTGTCCGGCCACCATGGCAAACACTGTGCGGTGGGCGTGGGGCGCCTGGGAAGTCATCCAGAGGGTCAGCTGGCCCTCGACCGAATCGAATTCGGCCACGATGCCGCAGGTCTCAATGGAAGCCACGTGTATCCTGGGAATGTAGATATCCTGTGAGATGGTGACATCCGCATCCTTAAAGGCTTTGTCTGTGGCGGCTTTATCCCCAGCCTCCCAGTGAAAGATCCGATTATCCTTCTGGCCCTCCTTGTCGGTCCGCAGCACGGGAGCACCCGGCTCCAGCGCTTTAAAGGGATCAATGACCACCTCGAGCGGTTCGTACTCCACCTCGACCAGCTCCACCCCGTCTGCCGCCGCATAACGGCTGGTGGCTATCACCGCCGCCACCTCCTGGGCCTGGTACATAACTTTATCGATCGGCAATACCATCTGGGTGTCAGACATGAGCGTCGGCATCCAATGGAGGTTGTACTCCTTCAGCGTCTCACCGGTGATAACCGCCGCCACACCCGGATGGGCCAGGGCCTTCTCGGAATTGATGCTTAGTATTTTCGCGTGGGCATAAGGGCTGCGAACAATGGCCATATACAGCATCCCCGGCCGCACCACGTCATCCACATAATTACCTCTTCCGCGAATAAACCTGGGGTCTTCCTTGCGCTTTACGGAATGTCCCATGCCCCCGATTTCTGCAGATGTTTTTAGCTCTGTCATGATGATTCTCCTGAATGGTTTATTTTCGCGGGTTAGATTTTATTGGCGGCATACTGCACCGCTTTAACAATGTTTACATAGCCGGTGCATCGGCAAAGGTTACCCGAAATGCCAAACCGGATCTCCTCTTCAGTGGGATTACTATTCTCCTGCAGCAAGGCGTGGCTCACCATGATCATCCCAGGCGTGCAGAAGCCACATTGCAGGCCGTGCTCTTCCATGAAGCCTGCCTGCAATGGATGCAGTTCCCCATTGGTTGTCATGCCCTCGATGGTCAGCACCTCCTTTCCCGAGGCCTGGACAGTAAACACGGTACACGATTTCACGGCTTGGCCATCAAGAATGACCGTGCAAGCGCCACAGTGGGTCGTATCGCATCCGATATGTGTTCCGGTGAGGCCCAGATCTTCGCGAATAAAATGCACCAGCAGCAGTCTAGGCTCAACTTCTCCGGTTTGCTCAACTCCGTTCACTTTGATGCTGATCGATTGAGTTCCCATTTCATTTACCTCCTTCAGCACGGGCTTTAGCCTTGTGCAGGGCCCTTTTGGTAAGTACCTCAACGACGGCTCGCTTGTACTCTTCCGATCCGCGCTGGTCGCCAACAGGCTGCGAGGCTTCACTCGCCAGTCGCCCGGCTGTGGCAATGTTGTCATCCGTCAGGGGGTTACCGATCAAGGCCTCTTCCGCCGCCTTGGCTCTCACCGGTGTGGGTCCCACATTCGTAAGGCCTATGCCGGCCTTGACGCACTTTCCAGAGCCATCCAGGGTGACTGTAGCGGCTACGGCGGCGATGGCAAAATCACCCACTTTACGCTCAAATTTAATGTAGGCGCCACCGCTGTTTGCCGGGGGCACGGGAATCCGTATTTCGGTAAGGATTTCATTCGCCTTCAAGGCGGTGGCCAAGGGACCCAGGAAGAAATCATCAATGCCGATTGTGCGGGAGCCGTTCGGTCCGAAGACCACCACCTCCGCTCCCAGAGCCACCATGGTCGCAGGGTGATCATTGGCGGGATCACCGTGGGCCAGATTGCCCCCTATGGTGGCCAAATTTCTGACCTGGGGATCGGCAATTACATGGGCGGTGTCGTGTATAATCGGGTATTTCGACTTGATCAAATCCGATCGATCCAGTTCAGCTTCGCGGGTTAGCGCCCCGATGGTCAGGTAGCCGTCAGCTTCCCTGATATAATCCAAACCCTCCAGGCCGTTGATATCTACCAGGTTAGCAGGTTCAGCCAATCTGAATTTCATCATGGGGATCAGACTTTGTCCGCCACTCAGTACTTTCGCGTCATCTCCCAGGGAGGCCAGAAGAGCAACAGCCTCATCCAGCGTGCTGGGTTTGTGGTATTCAAATGTACCAGGAATCATTGGATAGCCTCCATTGGTCGAGGACCGGTTATCTGTAAAACCCGGAACGGCGCCGGGTGGGAATGGGTTGTACTGGAAAGATTTTGAAATAGGAAAGGGCTGGAAGGCTCGTTTGCAACGGGTCTAGGCATTATATAACCATCGTCAGACACTGCGTCATATCTGCAACATTTAACAGACGAGACTCCTCTAAGGGCAATTTTTCGGTGGTTTACAAGGGCTATTTTTACGAATATTGACCGCCAAAGTCAAGATGAATTTGGAGATTTTAATTGAGACCATTTAATTTACCCGATCCTGAGCCTGATGGCTTGTTGACGAGATTGTGACCTGATGCAGGCCTTTAACTCAATCGACCACATTATAGAGAACCTGGCCACCTATAACTATGTGGCTGACCGTCCATTAGCCACCGCGTTGTTCCTGGCCCTGAAAATGGAAAAACCACTCTTCCTGGAAGGTGAGGCGGGGGTGGGGAAAACGGAAGTGGCAAAAGTAGTGGCAAGTCTGCTTGACACAAAATTGATTCGTCTCCAGTGCTACGAAGGGCTGGATATGCAGAATGCCCTTTTCGAATGGAATTATGCCCGCCAGATACTACAGATCAGGCTACTGGAAGCAGCGCACGAAACGGACCAGGACAAGATAACCAAGGAAATTTTCGGACCTGAATTTCTCATCCGCAGGCCGTTGTTGCAGGCCATTGACCACCAGCTCGACCGGGCTCCCGTACTCCTCATAGACGAACTGGATCGCGCCGATGAAGAGTTTGAGGCCTTCCTACTGGAGCTGCTTTCGGATTTTCAGATAACCATTCCTGAGATCGGGACGATAAAAGCCAAGTATAAACCGGTGGTGATTATCACCTCCAATCGTACCCGAGAGATTCACGACGCCGTAAAGCGGCGTTGTTTCTATCACTGGATTGACTATCCATCGGCCCAACGGGAGCTGGCCATCGTCCAACTCAAACTGCCGAGTATAACCTCGGCCCTCGGTGCTCAGGTAGTTGCCTTTGTCCAGGCGGCCCGAGAAATGGAATTGTACAAACAACCTGGCGTGGCCGAGACTCTTGATTGGGCGGCAGCGTTAGCGGCCCTGGGCGCCGCCCAATTGAGCTATGAAGCGGTTGAAGATACGCTCGGCGCTCTGCTTAAATATCAGGATGATCTGATTAAAATGAGGGGCGATCTGGCCGGCGGTCTGGTTGATAGAGCCATCAGCGCCGCAAATAACCCGGGTATAGGGTCACCTCCTGAAAATGTTTGAGCCTAGCCGGCTAAACACTTCTCTCCCTGAAAGCATCACCAGCTTTGGCAGATTGCTCAGGGCCGGCGGGCTTAAAGTGGGCACCGCCGAAATTATCAATGCCATCGAGGCAGTGGAACTGGTGGGCGTGGCGGAAAAGGATCTGTTCAAATGGGCGCTCCAGGGGACCTTGATCACCAAGCACGAAAGCGTTCCTTTTTTTGATTGGGCCTTTGATATTTTCTGGCAGGATCCTGGCCGGACCGGCAGGGCGGCTGTGCTGCTCAAGAAACTGGCGGCCCGCAAGGCTCTGACAGGCACTCATAGCGAACCAACAGCTCGACAGCCACATTCCACTGCCCGGTCCAGCGCCACAGGGCGGGGAAAATCAGCGGACCGCGACGACGGTAGTGGTGTATCTCAAACGAGCGCCTATAGCGCGGATGAATCGCTAAAACAGAAGCATTTTGAACAATTTACTGAAGACGACATGCGTATGGCCGTTGAGTTCCTGAAGCAGGCCAAGTTCAATTCAGGGATGAGATCAAGCCGGCGCTACACCCCCGGACACCGGCAAATCCGGCTGGACCTCCAAAAGACGATCCGCAAGAATGCCCTGCAGAACAGGGACTTTATCAAACTGGCCTGGAAGCAGCGGAAAATCAAGCCCCGTCCTGTGGTAATTTTGTCCGATATCAGCGGGTCCATGGAGCGTTACAGCCGCATATTGCTGCACTTCATGCACACTCTATCTCGCCAAATTAAGACTATGGAAGCCTTCACATTTGGGACCCGCCTGACCCGCATAACCCATCAGATTAGAAGCGGCGATATTGAGGTGGCCATGGGACGGATAAGCGCTGATGTAAAGGATTGGAATGGCGGTACCCGCATGGGAGCAGCATTGGAGACCTTTAATCGCATCTGGGCCCGGCGCACGCTGGGGAATGGCGCTATCGTTATCCTGATCAGCGACGGCTGGGACACTGGTAACAATGAGCTCCTGAAATCAGAAATGGGACGCCTGCAACGCAGCTGCCATCGGCTAATTTGGCTTAACCCCAACATCGGCTACGACACCTTCGAACCGCTAACCCGGGGTGTACTCACACTGCTCCCTTTTGCAGATGAATTCCTGCCTGTGCACAATCTCCAAAGTTTGCTCGACCTGAGCCGGGTGCTCGCGGGAATCGGCAGCAGCAATACCAGAGCCAAAGGCATTTTGCCCCACAGTGATAATTTCGGCGCCTATTCGTGAACATTGCGGCTATATTCCCGGTTGCAAGCGGCTCAACCAGAATGGGGAATCGAAACAAGTTTCCGGCGCCTTTTGATGGGAAGCCGATGATGGCCCGGATGACTGAAACTGCCCTGGAGATGGATAATTTTAAAATGACCTCAGTTGAATAAGGGGAAGCGCTTGCCTTTACATAAGGATTTATTCAAAACAATTGCCGAGCTGAAGGCGACAAACAAACCATTTGCCATCGCCACGGTGATAAAAGTCGAAGGCTCATCCTCGGGCAAGGTGGGCGATAAGGCCATCTATGATGAATCGGGTGATCGGATTCTCGGCTGGATCGGCGGGGCCTGCGTGGAGAACCGGGTGGCGGCCACGGCCCTGGAGACTTTTGATCATGGTAAAGCACAAATAATAAATATCGATCTTGACAGTGATCAGATGGATATGGGTATCCCCTGTGGAGGAAAAATGGCTGTTATTGTGGAACCGCAATTGAGCGCCCCGGTGATGCTGATCCGTGGAATGGGACGAGTCGCCGAAGTGTTGGCTACGCTGGGAGACATGCTTAATTACCGGGTTATGGTGCAAACTTCCGAAGAAGAAGCGCCGCGCTATGCAAGCGCTGAGCAGATCATCACCAAGCCGCTCGATCTGGATGAACTCGATTTTTCGGTCGACTATTTTATCCTCGGGACCCATCACCGGGACGATGACAAGCTCTCCTTAAAGGCATTGGAGATGGGTGTGCCCTATGTGGCGGTAATTGCCAGCAAAAAAAAGACCGGCATTATCATCGATTATCTAAAGAAACAAGGGGCCAGTGATGAAACCCTGGAAAGATTTCACGCCCCGGCCGGTCTCGACCTGCATGCCACTGCGGCTGAGGAGATTGCCCTCAGTATCATGTCTGAGATTGTGATGCATCATAATGGGGGCACCGGCAAATCGATGCGCATGGGGTAACCCCTGATAACGCCCCATTTGCACCTCACTATTTAGGTGGTCGCTGTAATCTACTGCACTAGCAATACTAAACAGCAAGTACCCCCAGGATCATAAAATCCCCCGGCCGCATAGGCCATACAAGCTCGAGCCTCGCCATCAGCCA
>JACZSB010000111.1 GCA_022574435.1 Fidelibacterota bacterium | reverse complement strand
GGCAAAAAGGGCCCGATCTAAATGGGTATCGTGGAAGGGAGGAAGGTGGCCCCCAGCGTTAGTGGCTGGCAGGGGAGCAACGAGATCGCGGGCGTTTTCCGTTTCCGCATACGAACCGTCCCTGATGCCAGCCTCACCGAGGTGGAGCAGGCCGTCCATGAATCCTTTGAGCGCTTCGAGACCGAGAGCTTCACGGACCGGGATCTGGACCGCATCAAGGCCAAGACGGAAACGAATTTCTATAACGGCATCGCCAGCATCCTGGGTAAGTCGTTCCAGCTGGCCTTCTACAGCGAATACACCGGGTCCCCCGGCTTTATCTCCCAAGACATCCAGAACTACCTGGACGTGACCCGGGAAGATGTCCTGCGGGTCTACGAGACCTACATCAAGGACCAGCCCTACGTCCTCACCAGCTTTGTGCCCAAGGGGAAAAAGGACCAGGTAGCCCAAGGCTCCACCCGGTTCCCGGTGGTGGAGGAACCGATCATGGCCCAGGCCGCTGAAAAGAAGCAAGCGGCAGCCGAGGGGGAGATGCAAAGGACCCCCTCCAGCTTTGACCGTTCGGTTCAGCCGCCCTTTGGCGCCGATCCTACCCTAGCGCTGCCAAAGATATGGCGCCACAGGTACGGCTCTGGTCTGACCGTCTCCGGCATCAGGCACAGCGAGCTCCCCCTGGTGAGGTTCTCCGTAACCCTCAGCGGCGGCCTGCTGCTCGATTCTCCTGATAAGGTCGGCGTGGCCAATCTGATCACGGACATGTTGATGGAAGGAACCAGGAACAGGACGCCGCTGGAGCTGGAAGAGGCTATCGATGATCTGGGGGCCAGCATCAGCATGTTCACCGGCAGGGAACGGATCGTCATTCAGGCCAACTGCCTGGCGTCGAAGTTCGACGAAGTCTACGCCCTGGTGGAGGAAATTCTCCTGGAGCCCCGCTGGGACCAGAAGGAGTTCGACCGCATTATTAAGAAGACGGCGGAACAGATACACCGCAACCAGGCCAACCCGGCGGTGATTTCCAGGAATGTGTTCAACAAGCTGCTTTATGGTGACGGCCACATCTTGTCCAACTCCACCCTGGGCACGTCTGAGTCGGTCGGCAGGATCACTATCGACGACCTCAAAACCTACTATGCGAAAACCTTTTCCCCGGCGGTGGCCTATGTCTCCATCGTAGGCAATATTAGCCAGAGGGACGCCATCAAGACATTCAACTCCCTGGCGGAGCAATGGGGAACCAAGGAAGTGATCTTCCCGGAAATGCCGCCCACGCCGACCATCGACAAGTCGACCCTGTACTTCGTGGACGTGCCCGGCGCCAAGCAGTCGCAGATTCGCATTGGTTACCTGGCCCTGCCCTACACCGATCCCGAATTCCATCCGGCTGTGGTCATGAACTACAAGCTGGGAGGCAGCTTCAGCGGGGTTCTCAACCTGATCCTGCGGGAAGAGAAGGGCTTCACCTACGGCGCCCGGTCCGGGTTTTCGGGGACGCGCTATCCAGGTGCTTTTACCGCCTCGGCGGCGGTAAAGTCCAACACCACCTATGAGTCCCTGGTGATCTTTCAAGAGGAGCTGGAGAAGTATACCCAGGGTATTTCCGAGGAGGACCTCACCTTCACCCAGGACGCCCTCATCAAGTCCAACGCCCGGTTCTTCGAAACCCTTGGCAACCTCCTGTTTATGCTCAACACCATCGCCCGCTATGACCTGCCCGACGACTATGTCAAGGACCATGAGCGTATTATTCAGACCATGACCCTGGAGCGCCACAAAGAGCTGGCCCAGAAATACCTGCCGGCGGATGGGATGGTCTACCTGGTGGTGGGTGACGCCGCCACCCAGCTGGAGCCGTTGCGGCAGCTGGGGCTGGGCGAGCCGATCGTGCTGGAGGTGCAGTAGGCGGCGGCCGGCAGCCGGATCCCGCCCCCAAGCAACCAGTAGCAGTAGCAGTGGCAGTGGCAGTGGCAGTTGGCCCCGCCGATGGCGGGGTTGGCGGGATTTCCGCTGTGCTCCAACAGTTGGACATGAAAGAGGAAAAAAGAGGGAAAAAGGAAAGAGAAAACCGCCTCGCTTAATCGAACCCCGCCTATGGGGGGGGTTCAAACCGCCCCGAAACTTCGGGGCGCTCTTAAAACCTGGCGGGAGATGAACACCGCCTGTTGAACACCCGACCCCGCCGCTGGCGGGATAAGCGTCGAGTATCGAGTATCACCTGCGACTACTTCAATAAAACCATCTTGATGGCCCGGGTGCTAGTGGGCGTAACCAATTGTGCAAAGTAGATGCCCGTCGGCGCTTCCCGCCCATCGCTGGTGCGGCCGTCCCAGTCGGCTTGGTGGTACCCGGCCCCCATTGTCCGATTTGCCAGCCGCCGCACTTCCTGCCCCAGGATGTCATACACCGTCAGGGTCACAACCGCCGCCACTGGTAGTTCGAAACCGATGGTGGTTGTGGGATTGAAGGGGTTGGGATAGTTGGCATGGAGGGCGAATACAGTCGGGGTTGCCGGCTTTTCGGCCACTGAGATCACGACATCGCCAAAGCGCACCAGCCAGCCGTCGATCTCACCAGCATCAAAGGACCCTGTGAAACCCGCTACAGCATACTCTCCCTCGGCGATTTGAACTAACCCCAGGCCCCCATCGTCCGCGGCATCGCCCACGGTGGTAGTCCACAGGGTATCGCCGAGCGAATCGACTCTAACCAGCCAGAGGTCGACGGAATTGCCCGAAGCGGTCAGGTCCAAAAATCCCGTGAGCAGAAATCCACCATCGCCGGTCAGGATCATGTCCATTGATTGGTCCTGAAGATCTCCACCATAGGTCCGGGACCATTCCAGGTTGCCCAAATTATTGGTTTTGATCAGCAGCCAGTCGCGGTCGTCCCCGCCTGTTACCGGTGCGTCGAGAGTGCCCTGAATGAGTCCGAAGATAGCATAGCCACTGTCGGCGGTCTGCCGGACCACATTAGGCTCGCCTTCGCCAAGCGTGAAAGTGGTGGTCCAGGTGGTATCGCCCTCGGCGTCCGCCTTGAGTAGCCAGATATCTCGTCCAACCCCTCCTTCTCCGATTATGGTCCCGAGAATGATATAGCCGCTATCGGCCGTCTGCTGGACAAATCCGCCGAACTCATCTCCCGGGCCGCCACACGTTTTCGTCCATTGGGTGTTGCCTTGAGAATCGGTTTTGATCAGGCCCAGCTGGGCGTTCAGTCCGGCCTCAGCGATATTGCCGGTAATGATGTACCCACTATCCGCGGTTTGCGCAACCATGACCGGCTCCTGCCCACCCGGCCCGCCGGTGCGCCTGGTCCAGAGCGTATCCCCGTCGGCATCGGTCTTGATGAGCCACATACCCCCCAGCCCGGCCATGATGTAGCCGCCATCGAAGGTCAGCAGACCTGATTGGCAGATGTTATTCGAATCCGGGTCGCCATAGGTCCGGGTCCAGAGGGTATCGCCGTCGGCCTTCGTCCGGACCAACCAGAAAACGCTGCTATCGGCGAAGAGCCCGACGGAGCCGCTCATGATAAAGCCGCCATCAGCTGTTTGATCGATGGAAAACAGAATCGCATCGCGCGTGCTTCCGTATGTCTTCGTCCATAGGGTGTCGGGCGCCTGGCCTAGCAAGGTGGATGATAAGACGATGGCCAGGGTGGTAATTAAACGATTATTGCGACAAGACATGCGCAGCCCTCCTTTTCGTTGAAGTGGCCTTAGCCCTGGAGGAATCAAACCCACCGACAAGCAGATGGGCTCTATGTATAGGGTAAGTATATCTAATTTAAGCCAAGCACAATAGGCCGAATGTGATCTAGATCACACTATTATTGCGGCTGGTCGCGATAGGTGGCTGGCGCCTGCGATTGGAGGTTTGGAGGCGGCCTTGGCGTCCCATACCATCACATTGGCGCGGCTCGGCAAGCGATGGTTATACCATTACGTCCCTGGCGCCCCACAGGCCCATCCGCAAGCTGGCTTTACGGTTTTCTCTTGCCTCTTTACTGCTACTGCCAACTGTGGAAGCGCAGCGGAATTCCAGCCAACCCCGCCATTCGCGGGGCCCCTGCCACTTTCCCCCAGCTACTCTCCAGCAAATCGCCGTCACCAGGTAATAAAGTCACTGCGCCCGCTCGCTAGTCTCCCGATTTGTACTTGAACGACAAACTAATTCTGGAGCGAAAGGCGGTCACCTTACCATTCTCAACCTTCAAGTCAAGTTTGGTGACCTCGGCAATCCGCAGGTTCTGGAGGCTCTTGCCCGCCGTCTCCACCGCCGTTTTGGCTGCCTCCTCCCAGGAAACCTCGCTGGTGCCCACCAGTTCCACTACTTTATAAACGCTGCTACTCATAACGCCCCTCTATGGGTTAATTGCAGTTATTAAAACCGGATTGAATATCCAACCTCAAAGGTAGGGGATAATGGGGAGCAATCCAAGCCCACTGTCTCCTAGCTCGCCTGTCATACTGAGGCTCTCGAAGCATGAGGCCTGTCAATCGCGGAGTGTACTTGCTCTCAGGCCCCCGCTATTCTAAGAGAGGGGAATCGTGAAACGACCGGGGTGAGTTCGCTTAACCGCCAGAACCTGACCTGATAACCATCGAGTATCCAGCATCTAGTTTCTAGTTTAAGAGCCGGGTACTATCGATCTAAGTAGTTTGATCACGCTGTTTATATATTGGATTAGCCAGAAGCGGGAATTACTTTCCGCAAACGTATAGACACAATATCAGGCGGCAACGGCCCGGTGTATTTCTTCAGCAATGATGGTTAGGCGTTTGAGATGGACCACACTCGAATAAAATCTACGATATCGAATCTGTACACCGTTATCCGGGAGTTGGAAGACATGTTCCCCGGACGACCATTCACACCTGATGGCCATTTAGTTGGAAGTCTTGGCGAATGCCTAGTAGCTGATGCATATGGTTTAGAGCTCATGCCCCCTTCAAACAAAGGCTACGACGCTGTAGATACTCTCGTAGAAAAATAGAGATAAAGGCTACACAGGGGCAGCGAGTGGCCTTCCGGAATGAACCTGAGCATTGTATCGTTATCCAGATTCAGAAGGATGGTTCCTTTGAAGAAAAGTACAACGGGCCCGGTAGTCTTTTCTGGAATGAGATTGCTAACAAGCCGATTCCGAGCAATGGTCAATTTCAGATTTCGCTGGCCAAGCTCAGCCATCTCCAAAATTCGGTTCCCAATGATGAACGGATTCCGCATATCCCCTGACTCAAACCTGACAACCTATCCGACTTGAAGCGGATTATTACATGCTAAGAATACCTGAAGATGTAGAAGCCAATCTAAACGCCAAAGCCAAAGAGCTGTTGGGTTGGGTACGTCCCCCCTATGAATGGGACGGCGGGAGTCTGGCACCATATAAACTCCCTAAGCCCTCTGTATCGGCCACTGTAGAATCAAAAGAAATTGAAGACCCCCAATTTGGTCAAGCCGACGATCATGGCCAATTTATTACTAGATTTTTTCTTGATGACAACAAACTGGCAGGGCTAGAACGGGACGCATATGAAGAACTTGTCATTGTAGCTGAGACTATGCAGGCGCTGCCTGAGCTTAGAAACGTTTCGTCTATCGCAACTCTTGAGTCTCTCATTTTCAGTTGGATTGAAGAATCGTTTCTTGATCTGACACAGCAAGATATGGTGGCTAAGGTACTGGAATTGCTTGAGCCCCTAATCAAAGAGAATGAAATCTGGATTCCGGTTCCTATTTTGATAATAAGCGAAAACATAAATATTGGTAACATTGAGTTACGGACCATTGATGAACGTCTCCTTGTCGAATGGCAAGAATTCGAAAATTCACGATTCCCCGACAGTGAGGAGCGGCTCGAGTCGATTTATAAAGATTATCGCAAGAAATATCAGGGCCGGGCGGCGGCATTTATAAAGATCATTGCAGAGCCAAATTATGCTGAGGAAGTTGCGTTTCGAGAGACAGACCGTGCGATTTCAGTACTGAGATATTATGATCCTGCTCTACAAGACCCAAATCTTATATCATACTGTGGACTTGAAGGCAGATTTCTCACACCCACTTCATTTACAATTCACACTGAAAATGATGCTAATCCAGTATTTCACAAAGGATATCACGGCACATTACCTTTACCATGGATTCTCGATCCACCGTATTTGTCTATTATTAGATCAAACGGCTTGGATATAATGGGTACTATGCTGACAGATGATGCGATCACGCCATTCGAACAAGCGATCATGGATAGCATCCTTATATATACACGGAGTGCATTCGAGAGCGAACCGGTTGACAAAATCATTTATATCCTTGCGGCTCTTGAAACAATACTTTTACGAGGGAAAAAGGAGCGTATTTCAAGTAATGTGAGAGAGCGAATGGCCGAATTCATAGGTGATGGAACTGAGGATAAAAAGATGCTGATCTCAGATTTTAAGCGTGTGTACAAGCTAAGATCAGATTTTTTACATCACGGTCAGAAACGTAATGATGTGATTATCTTGGAGAGATTCATGGTGAATACTTGGCTTCTATTTAACAACCTTCTATTGGAGAAGGATAAGTATAAAACTAAAGCCGAATTCCTAAAATCACTGGATGATAATTTGCGGACCACCAAGAGCGGGCCATAATGGAGACGTTGGTTATTTTGTGAGAGACACCGATGATCTGCAAACTTTGTTTAGAAGACAAACCACTTTTGAGGCGTTCCCATATTATCCCCGACTTCATGTATCAAGATATCTATGATGAAAACCATTGGATACATCGAGGTAGACCATCTGAACCGAGTAGGATGGGGCGCGTTCCAACGGGTGAGTATGAAGGCAATATTCTATGTAAACCTTGTGATAATGAGATTATCGGTAATTATGAAAGCTATGGCAGCAGAGCGTTATATGGTGGAGAGCTCCCGATTGCTGAGAGTCCTATTTTTGAACAGGTGGTTACCCCTGCTGGACAGCGAATCACAGTTTGCAGGAATATTGACTATCGAAAGTTTAAGTTATTTCTGTTATCGATCCTTTGGCGCGCAAGTATATCCGACCGTGATTTCTTCAGTGACGTAAATCTAGGCGGCCATGAGGATACAATTAGAGAAATGCTATTGGGGGGTTATGCTCGGGAACCAAATATATACCCGATCTTGCTCGCAACGTACTTGGGTGATATAGAGACTCCAGCAGATGTGATCGGCCAACCCCATAGGTTCCGACTAGAGCGGTCGATCGGTTATAACTTTCTGATTGGTGGCACATACTACATATTCTTCATCAGTCGCAGCGGTATCCCCGCATATGTTCTAGACGCTTCAATTAGTCCTTCAAACGAAATGAAAATAATTCATCTTAGTGGAGATGACTCGGGAAGGCTATTACACCAATATTTCGGTATGTCGGGAAAGTAGGTTGCCAAGTATAAGGAAAGTATCGATTTTGTGTGGGAAATCTCAGCCTGAGCAATCGGACGCATCCTTAATAATGTTGGTCATGGTCGATAAATTTGTAATTCAATTTGCATCTATTCTCTTGTCATCACTCTGTCTGACCTGCACCATATCCCCCACACAATCCATTCAAGCCCCCCAACAATATCCCCTTACAAATCGACGCCCGGCTACCCGTCGATTCCTGCCGCTAATATCATCTCAAATTAAATCCCTCCAAATGGCAGACAATTCACCAGCAGGGGAGCGATGAACTGAAAATTAATTCCACTCTCAATACATCGCGGCCCTAATCCTCGTCGTGAAGCACTGTCTTCAGCTACCGCTGCAGTAAACACGCTTAGAATACCGCCCACCGCCCTTTCCGCCGATCAGCCACCCGGTTTGGAACCCGCCCGGCGGGCTTCCGCGCACCAGGCGAACGACAGAGGGAATTGTAGATTGTATATTGTCAATTGAAAATTGGGAGACCGGCGCCTGCCTGGCGAGCCGTTCATCTACCGTGCACGGCAGATAGGTAGCGTAGCGGAGACGGGGGGTGCCCCCTGGGGGGAGCCATACCTTCCGACGGGA
>JACZSB010000474.1 GCA_022574435.1 Fidelibacterota bacterium | reverse complement strand
ACGCACTTCAGGACTCACCTTTTGCCCCTTCGGTTTCGGCGGTGGCTCCTGAGTTGAGCACCTCTGCCCAGTTGGTGGCGGGCAGGAAAAATACCTCCCCCACCGTGATTGGGGTGACACCGGAATACCAGTTCGTGCGCAACTTCCCGGTTGAGTCAGGCCGGTTCATCGGCCCCGGCCACGTGGAAAGCAGTGCCATGGTGGCGGTTTTGGGTTCCAGCGTGGCCCGTGACCTGTACGGCTTCCGGTCTCCCATCGGACAGACGTTGCGCATCAACGGCCGTCAATTCGATGTCGTGGGCGTGTTAAAGGAGAAGGGAGGCAGTTCCTTTTTCTCATTTGACGACCGGGTCATGATACCCATCACCACGGCATACTACCGCCTGTCTTCCCAAAGGACCACCCAGGGAAGCATCAGCGTACAAACCATAAACGTGCAGATCGAGGATGTCAGTCAGATTGACGCTGCCCTGGCAGAGGTTGCCGCAGCCATGACTGAAGTGCTCACTGTCACGGCGAGGTCCGGATCGACTCAGCGGCGCCTGGAACTAACCCGCGATAATTTACAAGTGGCAAAAATCAATCTTGAGTCCTATATTTCTCAAGCGGAGGATGTGGACTTGGCAGAAGCCATACTTAGATTCAATTCACAGGAGCTTGGATTCAGGGCAGCCCTGGAGTCGAGCACGCGCATCCAGCGCATTACAATTCTGGATTATCTACGCTGATATGACCCCAAAACCAGAGATTTCAAAACCAGATCCGGATTGGGCCCACGAATCGGGACCCATAGAGTTTCCCGCTGGATTGCCTGGATTCGAGGATCACAAATCATTCCGGCTGGAGAGTAGGAGCGATATGCGCCCCTTCCTCTGGCTGCGCTCCTTGGATGAGGCCGAGATTACCCTGCCGATCATCAATTGCCAGCTGCTAAAGCGGCAGGCCCAACCGGAAATAACCCCGGCGGCGGCGAAATTGCTGGGAGCCGAGAACCCTGAGGAAGTCGCCCTGTTTTTCATCCTGAAAGTCGATCCGGCAACCGGAACGATTACTGCTAACACGAAGGCCCCTGTGCTGATCATCTCAGGCAGTTCCCTTGGCTACCAGATATTTCTGGAGCGGAAAGATCTGAAAGTGGACGAGCCGTTGATCAATCTAGTACCGCCGCCGGAGGGCGGCTAGCCCATGCTGGTGCTGACCCGGAAAAGTGGTGAGAGTATTCGCGTTGGCGAGGCCATTATCATCAAGGTGCTCGAGACCACCGGGGGCCAGGTGAAAATCGGCATCACGGCGCCGCCCCAGATGCCCATTCATCGGGAAGAAATCTATCTCCGCATCCGTGCGGAAAACCTCGCTGCGGCCAAAGCGCACCAAGCTGCCGACAAACTGCTTGGCGGCCTTCCCGAGCAGCTCCGCAATATCCCCTCTTCAGAGGGACCCGGCAACTCTCCGGATCAAACCTGACCTCCCTCCATTTCCTGAGACAATTTCCCGCATAACGACCCGCGACCGGATGGCGGGGGAACCGGCCACAGCTCCGGGGCTTCCGAATGATTGGCAAACTGCCTATATTTTTGCTACACTTAAAGCCGGAATGGAGCAGTTAGATTTGCCTCAAAGACTGCCGACAACCGTGGTGCAGCCGGGCAACGCATTTTTTGCCTGCGGGACATACTGGCAGCCGAGTATTCTCTGGGGCAGCGCGGCCGGTTTCAGGAAAGGTGGCTTGCCATGGGATTTATTGAACAACAGCTAAAACGGCAATTTCATGCCGGAGACGTCATCTTCAAGGATGGGGATGCGGGCCAATCAATGTTCATCCTTCTGGATGGGGAGGTCGAAATCTCGAAGGTGCTGGGGGATCATAGGACGATCTTGGCCTCTATCTCCAAAGGCTCCATTTTTGGCGAGATGGCCATCATCAACCGCCGTCCCCGGTCAGCCACAGCGCGGGCCACGTCATGCTCTCCACCACCGCGGAGGGCGATGCTGTGCACGTCTACA
>JACZSB010000473.1 GCA_022574435.1 Fidelibacterota bacterium | reverse complement strand
CCGGCTTGAATTGCCATCACCTGAAAATAGTAGGTGCGGCCGGCAATCAGGCCGCTGAGCGTGGCCGAAACGGGCACTATCGCCGTGCCGGAGACCAGTATGGGGATTTGCGGGATAGCCAGGATGGTTTGATCAGCCTCATCCCAGTAATCGAAGAACACTTCCGTTTCGACACCGTCGGGCATCACCTCGGCCACCAGGGTCGCGGAATTGCTGGTGATGCCGGTGGCGCCGGCAGTAAAGGCCCAGGAGCCAATCCGGAGCCCGGGGGGTTTGAAGCCAATGGCATAATTATCTTTCACCAGGAAGTCCCACTCCACCGCCGCCAGGCCATCATCGCCGGCGGAGTTCTCGATCCCCACCGTGGCCGCGTCGGTGAGGCCGTTCATGGCCAGGTATTGGAACAGAATGGCCCCGTCGTCATACAGCTGTACCTGGAAGGTGAAGTCGGTGGCCATTTGGGCGGATTCTTGCCCCGGACTGAGCTGGATAAGAGCATCCTGCGGGTCGCTCCCGGATATATCGAGGCCGGCTTTACCACCGCCGGTGTCGAACTTGCCGACCGGCATGACGCTGGCTCCATCCTTACCGGATTTGCCGGGAGCCGTCTGGGGCTCCTGGAAAAATGGCACATTGGTATACTGGACGATAAAGCGATTATTGGCGGCGTCATTGTAGTAGTGAATAGTGCCGCCACCGTTAGTGGGATCAGGGTTCAGGTCAGCCCAGAAGGCGGCGATGAAGTTGTTGGCGCCGGAATCGCTGGGGATATGCAATTCAATCTCCGTTCCGGGATCCTCATTGCCGGCCAGACCCCCTGGGCCGCTGAGGTCAAAGGTCAGGTAACCGTTCGAGGAGATTTGAATATCCGTATAATCGATTCCATAGAACGGGAAGGAGAACGGCAAGCCTACCTGGGAAGAGTCATCATCTCCCAGGTTCAATTGGGTGCCCGCGGAGGTAATGTCGGTCCATTCCACCGAGGGGCCACCAGTGGTGTCGCTATCAAACCACTTGTAGCCGAAGGTGTCAGGTCCCCCACCGTGGGCCAGGGGCGGATCAACCCAGTCCGAGACTCCAATGGACTTGGCCCCTTCCTGGGAATTCTGGTCGGTAGCCGATACCCAATACCAGTATTCCCGATCGGTGGTGGCAGGATAGTCGACGTAATGGGTATAGGGCACATTCACATCCTTGACAACAATAGCAGTCGAGGAATTGTTGATCGTGTTCCGATAGACCGTGTATTTGTTGACATTCTCCCCCGCCGGGTTGGGATCCCAGGTGATAGCCGCCGCACCGCTGCCGCCATACATGACCACATTAGCAGGCGCGCTGGGGCCGGCGACAGCCTGGGTACTGAAAGCCTGGTCGAGGCCGAAAGTAGTGCCGGAGCCGTTGGTGGCCTTGACGCGGTAATGGTAATCCGTGCTGGCAGCCAGGCCGCCCAATACCGTGCTCACCGCCACTTCAACAGTAATCCCGGCTGCCAGGGGGCTCTGGTCGGCAGCTTTGCTATTTCCGTAACTCGTCGTTTGGCCCCATTCGAACTCCACGGTGGTAGCATCGCCCTGGGGGTTAACCCGGCCGTTGAGGGTAGCCGAATTAGTGCTTATGTTGCCGGCCGGATCGGTGGTAGCCAGTGGCTGGGCTAACGTCCGGAAGGTCGAGTCCGCTCCGTTGAGTATCGCATCACCATTGCTGTGATCCACTACCCGCAGGCGGAAATGATAGTCGGTGTTCGGGGTCAGGCCGGCCAACTGCATGGAAACGGCCACTGGATTGGCGGCGGTCACCGGGTGCTCAGCTACCGTATCGATAGTGCCGTAAGTCTCATCCAGGCCCCATTGGAAGGTCACCAGGATATCGTTGTCATTGGGATCGACAGTCCCGTGCAGGGTGGCGGAAGTGTCGCTGACGTTGGAGGCGGCATTGGTAGTCAGCGCAGGCGGCGGGACAAGATTCAGGCTGGTCGAGAAATTCTAGGCATTCTGGCTGTCAGCCTTT
>JACZSB010000110.1 GCA_022574435.1 Fidelibacterota bacterium | reverse complement strand
GCGACTTCCGCCGTGTCTCGATTCAGACCATTTTGGACGCGTGGGGCTAAAAACTAAGAGATACATTCCGCCGTTCCAATGTTTATCTCACGGAACCATGCCAACGGCGGGGCCTCATCTGAAGCGTCCACCGCTTGATCAGCGGCCGCCGGCCTCACCCCTTTGATGTGCGCGTGCTTTGAGTCCAGTAAATCCAAGCGTTTCCTACCCAATATGTGACCCCACCCCCAATTAAGGGTACACCATTTGCTGGATTGCCTTCCGGTGATAACTCTTTAGATCCTGATAGATTTCTTCTGAACTGGCAACAGGACGCCTTGGCACGGCCCACTAGGCTCGGAATCTTTGTACTCAACGGTTAGCACTCTATTGTGGTTTACCCAGGGCTTCCAAAACTCCATCCTGGGAGCGGGACTCATATTGGAGGTACTGGGTTTTTTTTGGCTACGTGATTTCAGTGAGCATAATAATGCTGCAATGGCTTACGACCTCTGGAACGGGGGAAGGCAGATAATGGTCAACTAATAATAAGGCGGCCCAGGAATGAGAAAAGACCTGGGCCGCCGACAGCTGGAAAGGCATTGTATGTCACAGGAGCTGACCAAACCAGCCCCACAAAGTTAGTACCCACCGATAGTAAGTACAGCCATTTTGCCACCCATTCATCCACGGTTTTGGGTGGTATATTAAAAGCACAATCCATCTTGAGGGTAGTATTGATGGTCGCGGAATCTACAATACCCACTTGGCCGACGGAGACCAACCCACCGCTAAGGGAATCGCCGCCTGCCCACGTCACATAATCACTTTCGGTAGCCCACCTGTCATTGTCCCTGCCGGCCTGATTCAGGTAGTTACCGGCTATCATCATCTGGTAGTATCCCTCAACGATGGTCGAAACCATATTCGGAGAAACATCCAGTAGCCGGGCTGCTTCATTGGATGTCTTCTCAATCTCATCCTTTGGATAATGCTTCCAGGTGGCGGCAGTTTGAGGATAAAGCTATCGCGATCATCACCAGGGACGCCTTTTCATTGTCTGTTAATTTCGGTTTCATATTTCTCCCAACAGATTGGATTTCTCTATCGGAGTCTGAACGTGTTGGTTCCGGGGCCGTAGTCCACAATAACAAGTTATATCCCGCGGGCTACTCCATAAATATCAGTTCACTCTGCCGATTGGAAACGCATCACCCGTCGGGGTGGTAGTGGGATATTGCGCCCGCCTGAACACCCGTTCTGCTATTTCCGTCACCTCATCCTCTACGTAATCGGCCAACTCCCTGGTCTTCACGAAGCCGTCCCGGTTGGCATCGGCCGCGCCGGTAATGCCCTTGCTCAAAACGTAAGTAAACAGCCCGTGGTCCTTATATCCTTCCAGCGCCTCCTGTGTGGAGGATGACGCAGAGATGACCGTCGAGCCCACCGCCCGCGAAAGCAGCTTCATCGCGGTAGTTTCGCTTAGTCCCCGGGTTAAGGTAGCCACCTGAAGACTTGTCCCCATGGCCCCCGAATTGCAGGTATCGAACAGGATCATCTTCTTCCCGGCGGGCACGTTGATCAGCAGGTCCTGCAACTCCTTCTGGGCCAACGCCGTCTCCTGGAGCTTGCGGGTGGACAATGACCCCACGTTGGAGGTGATCATATAGTAGGCCCCATCGTCAACCAGGCCGTGGCTGGCGACGTAAAACACAAACGTATCGGCCGGCCCCAGTTTTTGCATGGACTGCAAGGCTTGCACGATCCGGTCCCGGGTTGTTTCCGCCGGAGAAGTCAGGCTGGTGACTGTTACCTGGTCGAATAACCCCGCTGTGGCCTGTTTGAGGCTCGTCTCAAACAGCAGCGCATCGGGCACCGCGTATATCAAGGATATGTTGGGGTTTTTGTACTCATTGATGCCGATAATCAGGGCATACAGGTCGTGGGTCTCTTTCCCCAGGTCGGCGACGACCGTATGCCGGGCCGGGTTGCTCTCCATGGTGTTATCGGCATTGAAGACGATGGCCCGCAACCGGTTCTCGTCGTTGGTGAGCTTAAGGCGGTAGCTGCGCCACTCGCCGGTCTGCCGCCTTTTCATCCCCCGCCCGCCGTCAGTGAGGACCGCTACGCCGTTGAGGTAGAGCCTCACCTTGCCGATGCCGCCACCGGCATCGGCGATCTTGATGATGACTTCTATTTCATCGTTGTCCGTCGTGGCAGGAGTGTTGACAAAAGCCACCTCCGGCGCCGGCTTAATGTCCTCCAGTGTGGCAAAGCCCTCCAGGCTCTCACCTGCCAATGCCAGTTGCACCAAGTCGGGCCGGTAGAAGGTCTCGGCGTAGTTATCAATGCTGTAGACGTTATTGTCTATCCTGACATTAATATGCTGGGCACCATTAGGGGGGAGGCGTCGTAGTAGCCTTCAGGTGTGATGGAGACCCACTCGCCATCAGCAAACGAAACCAGTTGGGTCACTTCCATGCCGGATTGAATATCCCAGATTCCGATCGTACCATCCTCACTCCCCGATTGGGCATTGCGGCCATCAGGTGAAAAGGCAACCGAGTGAATCCAATGAGAATGCCCCTTAAGGGTATGGATTTCCCGGCCCGTGTCGACATCCCACAATTTGAGGGTTCCAACGCGGCTCCCCGATAGTACCTTACTCCCATCGGGGGAAAAGGCCACAGATGAAATCCCACTGGAATGCCCCTTGAAGGTGCGGATTTCCCGGCCGCTGGAGACATCCCACAACCTGAGGGTGTTATCCCACCACCTCCTCGAAAGAGCATAGCGGCCATCCGGGGAGAATGCCATTACATATCCAACGGCCTCAAAGGTGCGGACGGCCCGGCCGCTGGAGATGTCCCACAGCTTTATGGTCTTATCAACACTCGACAGGGCAGAGTGGCCATCGGGGGAAAAGGCAACGGAATTAACGTCAGCGGAATGCCCCTGAAAGGTGCGGACCACCTGGCCGGAGGCTACCTCCCAGAGCTTGAGAGTATTATCATTACTCCCCGACAGGGCAGTGCGGCCATCCGGCGAAAAGGCCACAGAAGTAATCCGTTCAGAATGCCCCTCGAAGGTGCGGAATTCCCGGCCCATGGTGATGTCCCACAGCTTGAGGCTATGATCGCTACCAGAGAGGGCATAGCGGCCATCCGGCGAAAAGGTCACAGAAGTAATCCGTTCAGAATGCCCTTCAAAAGTCCGGATTTCCCGGCCGCTGGACACCTTCCACAGTTTGAGGGTATGATCAACACTCCCCGACAGGGCAGTGCGGCCATCCGGCGAAAAGGCCACGGCATATACTGGGCCAGAATGGCCTCTAAAAGTGCGGATTTCCCGGCCGCTGGAGACTTTCCACAGCTTGAGGGTTCCATCATCATTCGCCGACAGGGCATATTTGCTATTCGGGGAAAAGGCCACGTAACGAACCCAACTAGAATGTCCCTGGAAGTTGCGGATTTCCCGGCCGCTGGAGACCTCCCAGAGTTTGAGTGTCCCATCCCAACTTCCCGAGAGGGCATAGCGGCCATCGGGGGAAACGGCCACGGTGTTGATAATGCTAGAGTACTCTTCAAAGGCGCGAATCATCCGGCTGCCGATTTTCCACTGCTCGCTCGAGATATCCCACAGCTTAAGGCTTCTATACGTCTGACTCCCCGAGAGGGCATAGCGACCATCCGGGGAAAAGGCCACGGAATTAACTTCACCGGAACGCCCTTCAAGGGTGTAAATGACACGGCCGCTGGAAACATCCCAAAGTTTGAGGGTCTCGTCCTCACTCCCTGATAGGGCGTACCGGCCATCGGGGGAAAAGGCGACGGAGTTAACAACACCGGAATGCCCTTCAAAGGTCCGGACCTCCCGACCACTGGAAACATCCCAAAGTTTGAGGGTATTATCAATGCTACCCGACAGGGCATAGCGGCCATCCGGGGAAAAGGCCACAGAAGAGACACCACCTACATGTCCCAACTGCACAAAGACTTCCGGCTTGGTGTTTTGGGCGTGGGCTGCTACTGCCAGGAGGAGCAGGGCTAGCAGTAAAGCGCTTCTACGGCTGTTCCCCGAGGCGGGGGACTTTCCCCTCTTTGGTTGGGTTCTCTGGTCGGCTTTAATTTTAGTCGGCATTGCTTAGGGTGACCTCCCTTTATCTGCATTGCCCCAGGTGTACTCTTTGTGGTCTCTCGGGCACTTCGGGCTAAAATAAACTAAGAGGTATATTATGCATTTCCAAGATTTAGTTTGCGCCGCTGCGGAAGGGCCTTGTGCTTGATCGGTCTGAGATGGTGGACTTCCCTTGTCCGGGTTTTAGGCTGTGGTTAGTCAGCCAGCTGAAGAAACAGGCAATATCAGGAACACCCGCCGGTATCCTGCTATCGCCGGCCGCTATTGCGATATGGAGGAAGGGGCCTTCCGCCGGAAGACCGGTACGAGACTGAGTGACTCCCGGCCTGGCCTGAAGAATCCGGGACTGGGCACTTAAGCCCATCGCCATCAAGATCCTATATTTGCCCCCGGCGCAGTTCCTCGGGCCGGACCGTCCCGCTCTTTAAACCAGGTCCCTGGACTCATCAGTCATCGACTTTAAACAGCTTGTATCAAGCGAGCTCTGGTAGGTATATTAATATCCTATTACGAATCGCCAGCAAGGCTGGAATGTCCTTTATAAAGGCATAGAGGTGTGTGTCGGTACGCACAAATCTTTAAGGGGGAGCATCGGATTCATTTATGGGCACAATAAGCAATTGGGTGTCAGTGGGCTTTGGTGTATTATAAACCATTGAGTTTTAAAGACTAATGAAGTTACGGTACAGTCTTATCATATGCGCCATCAACATTGTTGTGGCCCAATCTCCGTTTGTGGAGTACTCACTACTACCAGAGAACAGTTCCTTTGTAATTATTCTGGATAAAAGCGGTAGCATGTCCGGTGAAGCCATTGCTAACGCCAAGCAAGCTGCCCAAGGTTTTCTTGCTACTCTGCACACCAGTGATCGCGTCGGATTAATTGCCTTTAGCCATGAGATCGATATCGCTGTGCCCATCACTACCAGTCGTAGCGATCTGCACCAGGGAATAAATAATATAGTCGTGGGAGGCTCAACCAAACTATACGATGCGCTGGCGGTGGGGTGGAAACTCCTAAAGAACGAATCCTCAAAAAAAATAATCGTCTATCTCACGGATGGTAGAGATACCGGGAGCAACTTCTCAAGTTCAAATCTCAAATCAATGTTCCAGGGATCGAACATATATGTCTATGGAATCGGTATCGGTGAGGACTTGGATCAAGATAATCTGATCGATATTAGCCAGGCCACTGGAGGCAGTTTCCATTCAATAGGTAAATCAAATAGTCATGAACTCAGCACAATTTATTCCGCTGTACTTTCATCTTTTTACCAGTCCCATCCCTCCCAACCAGTCCAGAGCATCGGTAGCCTTATAATCAGGTCGATACCGGCGGACGTACCCGTTTCACTCGACGGGACTCCCAAGGGCAGCACGCCTTTGAAGGTAGATTCAATGGAGCCTGGGGACATCAAAATCAGTCTAAGATTTGGGCAAGATAGGGTCTGGGAACAAACTATAGAGGTGAAGGCGGGTTACTTAGCCATGGTGCAGGCCAGGGAAGCTGATGCGCTCAAGAATTTATGGATTGTATCGAAACCCTATGGGGCAACAGTATTTATCGATGGTGAATATGTAGGCATTACCGGTACGAAGATTGTAAATACCCAGAAACGAAAATGGGCCAAAAAGGCTATGTCAAGCATTAGCACTTTGAAAGTGATTGGTCTCACTAAAGGTCAACACTTCATCGAGGTGCTCGGGCTTCCTGATTTCGATTATGGACCCGAGCAAAAAATGGCGATCGACTATTGGCTCAAAGGCGATGAAATCATATCGTTCGAAATTTTCAAAAACGTTGCGATGAACGGTTCAGGGGAAAAAATCAAAGGGGAGCCCCGTGCCGAAGAAGAGTTTTAATTCGACTACCGTAACCAACAAGGAGAAATAACGATGAGGAATGTAGGTCAGTTTCTAGGTGTTCTGAGCGTTGTTATCATGGTCGGTTGTGCTGGTACACAGCCACGGGAAGCGCTCATCGTCCCGCAATCAGATCAGTCAACTCTATATGCCCGTGGACTTTCTACAACTTTACTAGTGGAAGAAGCTGCAGATAACGCGGCAGCACTGAGGGCACGGAATGGATTGGCGGCCACCATCGAAGCGCATGTCAAATCATTGACTAAGCAGGCTTCTGAGCAGATTGGAATCGGAAAAGATGCTGAGCTGAACAGCGCTTTCTCGGAAGTAATCAAACAAACTGTTAGTCAATCCCTCAACTTCAGTTCACCGTACAAAAAGGCGCCAACAGTTTATGATAAGAGACTCGGTGCGTACCGTGCGGAAGTTATCTATAAGGTCGATATCGGTCCCATTAATGACCAGATTATGGAAAATATCAAAGCGCGGAAAAATCTGTATGAACGGTTCAGAACCACCGAACTCTTCGAGGAGCTGGAGGCGGAAACTCAATAGCAGCGCGCCGCGGGTTCTGCTCGTCCATTACCTCATCGGTCATATTGCCGGCTAGGAGAGCTGTGTGAAATATTGGAGCTATGCCTGGCTGCTACTGTGTAGTTGTATATTTGCGCAAAGTGATGGTCAGGCCTACCCAAGCTGGTTTCTCAATCCGCCTCAGGCCAACTACATAATTGGGTACTCCCACAATTATACAGTGCCCTCCGCTTCACGGGACAGCTCATTGTTGGATGCAATGGCTATTTACCATCTGACCAATGGGGGACAGATACAGGCCAACACGATCATGTTCAAAGGCCGTGTGGCTGACAGCCTTGGTCTTGGTTTAAAAGATGAACTTGAACAGCTTGAATTAATGTTTGTGAAAGAGGCATCGATCCAAGACATGTACATCGCTCAATATGAATACCAAGTAGTTCCGGATTCTACCGGAGAGCGCGATGGTACTGAAACATCCGGCCAAAGAATCTCCGCAGTCGGCAAACAGCCCATTCGTCTGGGGAAACTATTTGAATCGTGGAGTTCTGCGGAGATCGAGGCTCTCAAAGAGCTATCACGCCAGAAAGGGGCCAAGGTCCGGTCTATCCATAAGGAGGACGGAAGTGGTCAGCAGGTCCTCATTGAAATGAGGAGCCAGACCAGATTATACAACGCCCGTATCGAGCGCAGGTGGGTTGAAGGGAATGTGGTTCATGTAGAGGTGTCGGATATCATCTGGAAGTAATTCATCCCATAAACACCCTCTCGCCTCGGCGGCATCTTCGCGTAAAGCCAAAGTTGGGTGAATTCGCGGTGGCCGCCGGGCCTCGTATCCAGCACCTGCTGGTCCCTGCCGTCTGCTGAGAGAGCCTGCTACACCACCCGGTTGGTGAAAATCTTCACCTAGTAACAACCTAGGTAATACCCATCGTCGTCGTAATAATCAACGCAATCATAATCATACCCATTCCCATCTCCTCCGAGGGCCACCGCGACAATAAGAATGGGAATTATAATGACCAATGCCCAAATGCCCCTTTTCAACCCTACACTCTTTTTTGAATCATCAGCAGTACTATCTTCAGGTTCGCCTGAACCTGACTCCGTCCTTGATTCTTTTGTTCGTAGTATGGCAGCGGATCCCTTTTTATTACGGTCCTTGCTCTCAGGTTCATCCTCTTCGGTCTTGCTCTTTTCGCCTTCGGACTTTACCTCTTCCTCCCTTAAATGCGCCACCTCCTCATCCTTTTTCGCGGCGCCAACTGGCACGAGTTCGGCGCTCACCCCGGTATTCCCATACACCTCAACCGTTTCTTTCCAGGAATCGTACCCTTCTTTCACGAGCTCAATCGTATAGGTGCCAGCCTTCATCCTGGCAAAAAAGTTGGTCTTCTTTTCTTGAGGCAAGCCGTTGATGAAGACCTCAGCCCCACTGGGGTTGGACAGGATGGCCAACTCGTAGAGCCCCTCACGTAGTTTGGCAGTGATGGAGGCATCGGCCAGGAGCAGAACCTAGGTGGTGTAGGG
>JACZSB010000472.1 GCA_022574435.1 Fidelibacterota bacterium | reverse complement strand
CGCCGGCCCGGGCTGAATATGGGCACAGACACCAGGCCGCCGAATCCGCCACCTGCCATAAACGGATTAGGATAGAAATATCCCACACCCGGCGGTATGTCCTCGATGGCAATCCCGGTCCCGGCCCGGTAATAGGTGACCCTGATGGTCCAGTTTCCGCTCAGCGTCTCACCGCCTACCTGGTAGCTGCTCAATAGATTGAAGTCGGTGCCCCCCGGCAATCGAAGGTAGCTGCGGATCGGCTCAATGTCGGGGTTGTATGCCAACCCATTCCTTAGGCTGCCAACCAGCACGTAAATGGTCTCACCCTGGGCGATGGGCAACCCTTGTGGTAACCAGTGTGTAAATAGGGCCCCGGCCAAGGGAGCGCTCTTCCCACCGGAATAAAAAGGCTGCCCGGGAAAGTTGCCGCCCAGGTAAAGCTTGATCCACAGTGAATCGCTGGAGAGCGGCACAAACTGCACGTTGGCCAGCTCCCCGCCCCCCTCGGCAACAAAAAATTCAATGGCGGCTTCCCCCGATTCCGTGCCGCTTCCCAGTTGCAAGAATTGGGGCTGGTCGGGGACCTCCGTGTCATCGTATGACAATATCACTTCCTCCACCCCGCCGCTGGCAGATACATAAAGGCTATAATTGGCGCCGGAGCCAAAGGATAAAGGGACAGTGGCCATAATGAACAGGGTCTGATAGTCGACACCAAAGGCCGTGTCCCGGATACCGGTCTGGGTCAATGCCATGGGGGACGCATGGACAAAGCTGCTGTCGTCACCGCGGATCAGGGTCAGTTCAACCCCTTGGCCCAGCCCGATCCCGCCGGCCTTGAGATACAGGTCGCGACCGCCGGTGATCATGGTCCAGCGGGCCCCCAGCAGGGCTACCGATCCGCCCGCATCGGTCTGTGGAAAGGCGACGATAGTTTCGTGCATGGCCGGTGCAGGTATGGAAAACTGCCCGTCATAGCCGTATATTCCGCTCCCATCTATAAAATTCGCCACATGCCAGTTAAACGTGAAATCATCCACCGAGTAGGCGGAATAGTCATATAATTGTTCCTGAAAAGCCGGCCAACCGTTGTCCCGATTTCCAATCAGGTCCCGGATGAAGCCGGTCCCCAGCTGCACCCAGGAATACAAGAAAAACAGGCCGGTGCGAGCATAATCGGCCAATTCGCCTGAAAAATCGGCCATCGGCACGTTCGTATCGCTGAGGTAAAAGGAGTATTCCCGGTGGGGCAGTCCCATGAGCACGGGGGACAGCTCACTCAGTCCCTCGTTGACCCAGTTTTCCTCATCGGCGTCCCGGCCATAGTGGCTCAGGTGCTGATATTCATGGGCCAGGGTGCTGAATGTGCTGAAGGCCAGGTTCCCGGTGAGCTGACCAGGGTGGGTATCCAGGTAAATAATGTCCGCGCCGTTGGCTCCACCAGTGGCCGATTGATCCAGCGGGTCGAAATAGCCGGCCACGTAGGCCTCATCACCCTCCTTGTAATTGTCCCGGATATCGGTGAGCAGGATGAACACCTTGCCGTTGCCATCAAAGTCCGGAGGCAGCCCAAACACTTCCTCAGCGATAGCCTTGATGCCCCGGGCCGAATCAATGGAGCCGGAGAGAGTGGAATCCCGGAACATCTTCACCAGGTTATCGACGCCCTCGGTGTTGACCCGGCCAGAGTCTATCTCATCCGTCTCGGCATAGACCTCGAACAGGTTATCCGAGTACATGAGGGTAAAATCGAGAGTGATGAAGTTCGGCGCCGTAGAGTTGATGTCCCGGCGCACTTTGAACGTTACCCCGGCGCGTTTGGCGAGATTGGTGTGGCTGCCTACCGCATGGATATCGATTTTCAGGATGTGCGGAAGGCCACACAACGTCTCCGGCTCAGGGCGCTGGGCCTGGAGGCGCCGCGCGCCGAGGCCGGCAAGATCTACGTGCTCGACATGGGCGAGCCGGTCAAGATCATGGATCTCGCCCGCCAGATGATCCGCCTGGCCGGCCTGCGGCCCGACAAG
>JACZSB010000109.1 GCA_022574435.1 Fidelibacterota bacterium | reverse complement strand
GGCTTCCCGAGGCGCATCGACGTCGTTCCGCCCGCCTTGCGATGCTCCAGCATCGCGGCGACGGTCGCGCCTAGCCGAAAACCACGGGAAGCCGCCTCTATGGGTCTTCATCACTGATCCTTGGTATTACAGCGCCTCGGCGCCGGTGACGATTTCGGTGAGTTCGGTGGTGATCGCGGCTTGGCGCGACCGGTTGTAAAGCAATGACAGCTTGTCGATCATATCGCCGGCGTTGCGGGTGGCGTTGTCCATGGCCGTCATCCGCGCCGCCTGTTCGCTGGCCGAGCTTTCCAGCAAGGCCCGGTAGATTTGCACGGCGAGATTGCGCGGCAGCAACCGAGCGAGGATTTCCTCTTCATTGGGCTCGTATTCATAGATAGCCGAGGCTTGCGCCGGTTCCGCCACGGCTTGGGCGACGCCAGCATAGACAGAATCTACAAGTTCCTCACTTTCCGCCCAATCTCTGCCCATTTCCCGGATTCTGGCCACAATCTCTAACTTTTCTTTTCCTTCCTGGAGTTGTTGTACAACGAACGTGACTAATTCCTGTTGCGACTCCTGGTCCTCTTTGGTCATTTCCATGCATGTCCCCCAAATATTCGACAATTGATGTCTACGAAATGATCGATTAGCTCCAGATAATATGGTGATTATGTCGAATAAGTTATAAAAATCACCATAGTGGCCTAAAGCAGATATGTCAAACCATCATGAAGCTGAGATAGCCCGGTGTCGACTGATGCGCGGGAGCATGGTCGTTTCCGTCGAGTCCCTGCAATCTTTCGGGCATACCAGTTACAATATCGATGAGGATTGACGATGTCATTGTTCGAGCATGGCCGGAAGGTCCAGGCGGAGCGGGACGCCCCGCTGGCGGACCGGATGCGGCCCCGGAGCTTCGACGAGTTCGTGGGACAGGACCAGATCGTGGACCCCGAAAGGGTGCTGCTGAAGTCCCTGGCCGCCGGCCGTCTGCCCTCCATCATCCTCTGGGGCCCGCCGGGCACGGGCAAGACCACCCTGGCGCGGTTGGTTGCCACGGCCACCCAGGCCGATTTCCAGGCAGTCAGCGCCGTCACATCGGGGGTGGCCGACCTGCGGCGTATCGTGGCCGAAGCGCGGGACCGCAAGGGGATGCACCAGCAGGCCACCATCCTCTTCGTGGACGAGATCCACCGCATGAACAGCAGCGTGGAGGAATACCTCTATTCGGCCATGGAGGACTATCGCATCGACATCATGCTCGACAAGGGCCCCAACTCCCGCACCATCCAGCTTTCACTGGAGCCCTTCACCCTGGTGGGCGCCACCACCCGCATGGGGAACCTAACCTCGCCCCTGCGGGAACGATTCGGTGTCATCCTGCGGCTGGATTTCTATACGGCAGCCAACCTCAAGGAGATAATAGTTCGCTCGGCGGAGTTGTTGGAGATCACCATCGATGACGACGCCGCCGACCAGTTCGCCCGCCGTTCCCGGGGTACCCCCCGCATCGCCAACCGTATCCTGCGCCGGGCGCGCGATTTCGCCGAGGTGGAGGGCAGCGGCCACCTGGACCTGAACATGGCCCGCCAGGCTCTGGAACGCCTGGGTATCGACGAAACCGGCCTGGATGAGATGGACCGGCGCATTCTCACCTGCCTGGTCAAAACCTTTGGCGGCGGCCCCGTGGGGGTGGAGTCATTGGCCGTGGCCCTGCACGAAACCTCCCGCACCATCGAGGAGGTCTACGAGCCCTACCTGATCAAGGAAGGCTTCCTGCAACGGGGCCAGCGCGGCCGGGTGGCCCTGGAGCGGGCTTATTCGTACTTAAACGTCGAACCGCCGCTCAAGGATAAAGCCAGCCAGCGGCGCCTTTTCTAGCCTGCGGCATGGCAGCCCCGACTCAGCTAAGCGCCCCACGGCTATCTCAATACGATCTGGACATCCCCCAGCGGCTCATCGCCCAGTACCCACCGGCTGAACGTGACCGCTGCAATTTGATGCTGGTTGAGCGCTCCATCGGCCGATTTTCCACCCACGATTTTGGCGACCTGCCCGGCTTGCTGGCGCCCGGCGATGCCCTGATCCTGAACGACACCCGGGTCTTCCCGGCCCGGTTGATTACCACTCGCGAGCAGGGCGGGGGAACGGTGGAGGTGTTGCTGCATAGGGAGCTGGAACCTGATCGCTGGGAGGTGCTGGTAAAACCTGGGCGGCGGTCCCGGCCGGGTCAAAGGCTGGAAATCGGACCAGCAACCTACTGCGAAGTGGAAACTGCTTCGCCGGAGGGCGGCCGGGTAGTGCGCTTTCATCACAATTTTACATCTATCTTCGATCTGCTCGATAAATACGGCCGCGCGCCCTTACCGCCTTACATCCGGCGGGAACCGGAACCGGCGGACAACGAAACCTACCAGACGGTATTCGCCCGGGAGCGGGGAGCGGTGGCCGCCCCCACGGCAGGATTGCACTTTACCGACCGGCTATTAGCGCAATTAAAAACAATGGGCATCCGGATCGCCTACCTGACGCTACACGTTGGCCTGGGGACCTTCCAGCCGGTGCGGGTGGAGGATTTGTCACGGCACAGCATGGCCGCCGAGCATTACCACCTTACCCCGGAGACAGCCGCCCTGATAAATGACACTGCCCGGCGGGGCCGGCGGGTGGTGGCGGTGGGGACGACAGTTACCCGTACCCTGGAAACGTTGGCTACCGGTCCCGGGGAGGTGCGGCCGGGAAGCGGCTGGACTGAGAAATTCATCTACCCGCCCTATGACTTTCAGGTGGTTACCGGACTGGTGACCAATTTCCACATGCCCCAGTCGACCCTGCTGATGCTGGTATCCGCTTTCGCGGGCCGGGAACTGATATTTAAAAGCTACCGCTATGCCGTGGCCCAGGAGTACCGCTTCTACAGCTACGGGGATGCCATGTTGATCCTGTAGTCGCGGCGCCGTGGCTGGAAAGATCAATACGGCGGCTGGCGTGCTTATATTCCACCGCTCAAAAAGTAAATCCCTGAATCCTTATCCACCGATTTGAACGCCTCGGAAACATTACAAGTCGCCGTTATCGTACCTGCCGCAGGCCAGGGCACGCGGTTGGGCGGCCACACCAAGAAGCAGTTTCGCCCGTTGGCAGGCAAACAATTACTGGTCCATACAATAGAACGCGTTCTAACCGCTCCTGAGGTCCGCTGGTTGGTGGTGGCAGTCCCGGAGACCCACCTCGATTCCACCCATGAGATGATTTCGGCCCTTCTGCCTCCCGAGGTGGAGCTGCTGGTAACCGTCGGCGGCAACACCCGGCAGAAGTCGGTGGCCAACGCGCTGCTGGAAGTACCGGTGGAGGCCCAGCTGATCACTGTGCACGACGCCGCCCGCCCCTGCCTGGACCCGGCCTGGATCAGCCAAACGGCGGAGCTCTGCCGCACCTACGATGGGGCTATTGTGGCGATCCCGGTAGTGGACACTTTGAAGGAAGTTGACCTGGAAGCCGGCGAGCAGGGCGCTGTGGTGAAGGGCACCCTGGCGCGCAAGGTGACCTGGCAGGCACAGACACCCCAGACCTTTCGCGCTTCAGTGCTCAGGGGCGCCTTGGCCAGTGCCGAGGAAAGCGGCCTGACCGCCACTGACGAATGCTGTCTGGTGGAGGCCATCGGCGGCCGGGTGGCGGTGGTACGCGGGTCTAGCCATAATTTGAAGATCACCAGCCAGGAAGATTGGGAATTCATCGAGTGGCGGTTGACCCGTGCTTAAAACCGGCATCGGGATCGACGTCCACGCCTTCACCGATGGTGACGGTCTGGTCTTGGGGGGCGTTAAAGTGCCCTACCAGCGGTCAGTTTCCAGCCACAGTGATGGTGACGTGGTGATCCACGCCATCGTGGATGCTCTACTGGGAGCTGTGGGTGCTGGGGACCTGGGCACCCACTTCCCCTCCAGCGACCAGCGGTGGAAAGACGCCGATAGCCGCTTGTTCCTTAGAGAGGCCAGCAACATCCTTAAGCAGGCCGGCGCCACCCTGAACAACGTGGACTGCACCGTCATCCTGCAGGAACCGGCCCTGGCGCCACATATCCCTCAGATGAGGAAGCTGCTGGCGGCGGACCTGGAGGTAGACCTGTCGCAGGTGAGCATCAAGGCCACCACCACCGATCACCTGGGATTCACCGGGCGGGGGGAGGGGATTGCTGCAGTGGCGGTGGCGACGGTGGAAGTGGGGATCTAGCCAACAACGACATGATCAGCCTCCCTACCCGGCAAGCAGGCTCTATCAAAAATTATTTTGTTGATGAGGCCGGTGACACCACCATATTTAACCGTCGCGGACGGCAGATGCTTATTGGCAAGCAAGGAGTCTCACAATACTTTATCCTCGGCGTAATTGATATCCCTGATGTAAAGGCGATTAGTGTCGAGTTGACAGCATTGCGCAGGCGCTTGATAAATGATCCATATTTCAAAGGCGTACCTTCTATGCAGCCCGAGACAAAGAAAACGTATTTTGCATTCCACGCCAAGGATGATCTACCTGAAGTGAAGAAAGAGGTTTTCTCAACACTTCGCCAGCACCCAGAATTCAAATTCCTAGCTGTTATTAAGAAGAAAAAAACTGTTCTAAGATATATCAGGGGCCGGAATGCCTTCGATCCTAAATACCGCTATCATCCCAATGAACTATATGATTACTTGGTCCGCAGATTGTTTAAAAATCTATTGCACAGTGCGGATCAATTCAAAATTGTATTTGCCCGGCGAGGTAATTCTGACCGTACTATCAGTTTAAGAGACGCACTCCAAGCCGCTCAAGAGAGATTCCGTCAACAGTGGGATGTGACAGATGATGCCATTATTGATGTAACTGCGGCATCATTGCAAGAATCCGCAGGTTTGCAAGTAGCAGATTATTTTCTGTGGGCACTTCAGCGTTGCTATGAAAAACGGGAAGATCGATTCCTTAAATACATCTGGCCCTCAATTCGCTTAATCCAAGACATTGATGATACACGTCGTAATCCTTACGGAGAATACTATACACAACAGAATCCTTTAACGGTGGGGGTACTTGAGGAATAGATAAAAAAATGCCAGCGATATAGGGTCTCGCTCAACCGCAGTTGAGCGACCACACGGCATGGAGCCGAATTTCATCGCTGGCAGATGAAATGTAGTCAATCCACGATGGATTGTCAACATTAATCGCTTCAAGTCAAATTTGGAGCCAATCATCGAGACAAGGACCATGAATTAGAATGGGAAACAGTTAGGTACCATGACCACCCGCGTCCGTTTCGCCCCCAGCCCCACCGGTTACCTGCACGTTGGGGGCCTGCGCACCGCCCTGTATAACTGGCTGTTTGCCCGCAAACACGGTGGCGTTTTCATCCTGCGCATCGAGGATACCGACCAATCCCGCCAAGTTGAGGGCGCCGTGGATAGTCTGCTGAGCATGTTGGACTGGGCCGGCCTGAAAATCGACGAAGGCCCCGGCCTGGGTGGCGATTACGGCCCCTATGTGCAATCCGAGCGGTTGGAGATTTATCAGCAACACGCCGAGCAGCTACTGGCCGGCGGGCAGGCCTATTATTGCTTCTGTAGCACCGAACGGTTGGAACAACTGCGTGAGCGGCAAAAGAAAATGGGCATCAACGTGCGCTACGACCGCCACTGCCGCACAATTTCCAGTGACGAAGCTGAAAAACGGGCGGCGGGCGAGCCCCACGTGGTCCGGTTGGCCATACCCGAAGCGGGCCGCATCACCTTCAAGGACATCATTCGCAAAAAGGTGGCCTTCGAATGGCAGACAGTGGACGACCAGGTGCTCATCAAGGGCGATGGCTTCCCCACCTACCACCTGGCCAACGTGGTGGACGACCACCTGATGGAAATCACCCACGTGATCCGGGGGGAGGAGTGGCTGCCCAGCATGCCCAAGCACCTGTATCTTTACCAGTCCTTTGGTTGGGAGCCGCCCACGTTTGCACACTTGCCCCTGCTGCTCAATCCCGACCGCTCCAAGCTCTCCAAGCGCCAGGGCCATGTGGCCGTGGAAGACTACCGGGACCAGGGCTACCTGCCGGAGGCCATGGTGAATTTTGTGGCGTTGCTGGGATGGCACGAACAAGGAAATCGAGAGGTTTTCACACTGGCGGAACTGATCGAGGCCTTCGAAATCGGCCGGGTGCAAAAGGGCGGGGCAATTTTCAACACCGAGAAACTGGACTGGATCAACGGCCAGCATATCCGCGCCCTGCCCGCGGAACAGTTTCGCGCCGCCATCGCCCCCCACCTGGATAACGCCTGGGATGTCACCGATTCCATGGCGGCTGCCATCCAGACCAAGGTCAACCTCCTATCCGATGCCCGCGACCAGCTGGCTTTCTTCTTCCAGGACCCAGTAGTCTATGATCCAGACGCCAAAGCCGCCCTTTCCGATGCCATGTCTCGGGGGATCCTGTCCACCCTCCTGACCAACCTTGATTCGGCCAAGAACTTCTCCGGGAAGGGGTTTCTGGACATGGTGAAAAGTATTGGTGAGGAATTCTCCTTAAAAGGCCGGGAACTGTGGCATCCCATCCGGGCGGCCATTACCGGGCGGCTAGCCGGCCCCGATATCGTGACCATCGTGGACGAATTCGGCCTGGAAAAGTGCCGCCACCGGGTACGGGCCGCCCTGGACCTGTAAGGGGCCGCATGTCCCTCCAGCTGCGGGCCAACGCCAAGATCAACCTGGGATTGCGCATCACAGGAAGGGTGGTAACCGCTCCCGATCTGGCCCCCGATCTACGGGACGAGGAGTTATATGTGGGGTACCATACCATTCACACCCTGTTTCAGGAGCTGGACTTCGGCGACCGGGTCACCCTGGAAGAGAATCCATCGGGGGAAATTGCACTGACGGTGACAGGGCCCTGGGCCCATGCCATCCCGTCCGATGAGACCAACCTGTGCGTTCGGGCCGCCCGGGCCTTGCAGGACTACGCCTTTCCCGGTCGCGGCGCTCGTATCCGGCTGGAAAAGAACATCCCGCCGGGTAGTGGCCTGGGGGGCGGCTCCAGTGACGGGGCGGCGGTGATGCGGGGGCTCAACCGGCTGTGGAACGACGGGCAGGATCGCCTCGATGCCGAGGAACTTTCGGATATTGCCCTGGCTGAAGAGCTGGGCGCGGACATTGCCTTCTTTCTGGAAGGGGGCGGCCTGCAGCTGGGGGAATACATCGGCTCCGACCTCATCCCCATCACCAGGCCTCTGCCCTACCAAGTCCTCTTGGTCATCCCCCCCTTCAGCGTGGATACCGCCTGGGCCTACGGGCAGTTTGCCGGGCAGCAGTCGTTCGCTCCAGCACCAGGTTTTGACCGGCTCATCCTGCAAGACCCGATCCCCTGGGAAGCGTTCACCAACGATTTCGAAGCGGTGGTCTTTCCGCACCATGGGGAACTGGCGGAGATAAAGGGGCAATTGCTGGCATCAGGGGCGGTGTGGGCCGGGCTATCGGGGAGTGGGAGCGCGGTGTATGGGGTTTTTGACAGCCCGCCAAATATCAATAGCCTTGGTCAACGATTCCCTGGCTGCCGTGTGGTGCTCGTTAACCTGGTCACAGGCGCCGAACACGCCCCGGACTCAACCTGAGTTAACCTGCTTCCACAAACCCCCACTCCAGCATGGTCGGCAAGCCCGCTTCATCGATCAAGCAGCTAATCCGGTCGCCCCTGGGGCAAGCACAGGCAGCGCATGTAACATCGTAGGGAAATGTCACCTCAATACCGTGGACTATCACCTCCTGCGCCTCAAAAAATTCACGAAAAATGCGTAACCTACCGTCCTGATCTTTGGGATACTCATCATATTCGTGCGTCAGCAGCCAGTCCTGCTCCCAGGGGTTGCCCAGGCACTGGATGGGATCGATAGTAACCCAAACCTGCTCCTCTTCGTCTTCATGACAAGCAGTCGAGGTGACGATGATGACCAGCCCAGCCCAGCCGATCCAGCGCATCACGAATCCCACAGCGGCTCCACGATCTTGCCCATAAACAGCAAGGTGCCCGAGGTCCGTTCCCGGATGACGAATATG
>JACZSB010000108.1 GCA_022574435.1 Fidelibacterota bacterium | reverse complement strand
GATCATTTCGCTGGCGCCGGAGGTGATCTAAAGGTGAAGGTCAAGAAGGGCGACATGGTGAAGGTGCTCTCCGGCAACAGCCGGGGCAAAACCGGCAAGGTGCTAATGGTTCTGCCGGCGCGCAACCGGGCTATTGTAGAGGGGGTGAACTTCATTAAACGCCATACCCGGCCGTCCCAGACTAACCCCCAGGGCGGAATTGTAGAGCGGGAAGCCGCAGTGCACATTTCAAATCTGATGGTAATCATCGGCAACACCCCGTCGCGGGTGGGTTATAAGCGCCTGGAAGACGGGAAGAAGGTACGGTATTCCAAGAAAACGGGTGAAACCGTTAACGAATAATTGCAACATGGCTAAGAGCGAAACCAAGAAAAATCAAGCGGCTGCAGCAAAGAAGCGGACTTCCGGCCAGCCCAAAGGCGCTGCCAAGGGAGAGGCCGCTGTCAAGGGGCAGGCCACAGAGGAGGCTAAAAGCAAGACCCCGGCGGAGGCCAAAACCGAGCCCAAAGGCGCAAAAAAAGACTATGTGCCCCGGCTCAAGAAACGCTACTTCGAGAAGGTTCGGCCGGAGTTGATGCAAACCCTGGGTTACGACAATATCTGGCAGGTGCCGCAGCTCAATAAAATCGTCATCAACATGGGTCTGGGAAACGCCCGGGAGGACGCCAACATGCTCAAGGGCGCCCTGGATGATATGGCGGTAATCTCGGGCCAGAAGGCGCTGGTGACCTATGCCAAGAAACCGATTTCCAATTTCAAGATCAGGGCCAAGGACCCAGTTGGGGCCAAGGTGACTCTTCGCCGCGACCGCATGTATGAATTTTTGGACCGGCTGCTGAGCCTGGCGGTGCCCCGGGTCCGGGATTTCCGGGGGCTTTCCGATCGGTCCTTCGACGGCCGGGGCAACTATAGTATGGGGGTCACCGAGCAGATCATTTTCCCCGAGATCGACTACGACAAACTGGATCAAATCAGGGGGATGGATATCACCGTAGTGACCACCGCTGAAACCGACCGGGAAGCCTTTGAACTGTTACAAGCCCTCGGGTTTCCATTCCGCTTGCGGCCTAAAACCGAGCCCAGCACTGAAGGAGCAGAAGCCTAGTGGCCAGAAAAGCATTGATATTAAAGTCGCAACGGAAACCCAAATTTTCCACGCAGGCCTATAACCGTTGCAAGAACTGCGGCCGCTCCCGGGCCTATCTGCGGAAGTTCGGTCTGTGCCGAATATGTTTCCGGGAGATGGCCCTGGCCGGTTTCATTCCCGGCATAACCAAGGCCAGTTGGTAGGAGCGGCACTTATGAGCATGTCAGACCCCATCGCCGATTTATTGACCCGCATTCGCAACGCCCAGCGGGCGGACAAGCCGTGGGTGGATATACCGTCGTCCAATTTGAAAAAGCGCATCTGCGTGATCCTTAAAGAGGAGCATTTCATCCGTGATTTTATCTTGGTGACCGACCCGGTCCAGGGGCGAATCAGGGTGTTCCTGAGCTATGATCATAACAATGAGCCGGTCATCGACGGGTTGGTCCGGATTAGTAAGCCGGGTTGCCGGGTCTATGCCGGCGCCGGGGATATCCCGCGGGTCCGGGGGGGATTGGGGATCTCCATCCTGACCACCTCCAAAGGGGTCATTTCCAATAAGGTGGCCCGGCGGTTGAATGTGGGCGGCGAAATTTTATGTCAGGTATGGTAGATGTCTCGCATTGGTAAAAAGCCCATACCATTGCCCGATGGCACGACTTGCCGGATCGACCAGCGCAATATCCGGGTGCAGGGACCCAAGGGCGAGCTGGCCTTTACCCATGCCGAGGGCGTGGCGGTGGCCCAGAATGGGAACAGCCTGGAGGTTACCCGCGACTCGGATCAGAAAAGACACCGGGCCTTGCACGGTCTGACCAGGGCACTGGTAGCCAATATGGTTACCGGCGTGAGCAGCGGTTTCAGCAAAGAGTTGCAACTGGTTGGTATCGGCTATACGGCGGAGAAGAAAGGTCCCGGCGTGCTGTTAAAACTGGGTTTTTCGCACCCGATCCTGTTTCAGGCCCCGCCGGGAATCGAGCTGGAGGTGGCCAACCGCAATACCAGCATCACCATCAAAGGTATCGACAAACAGTTGGTGGGCCAGATAGCGGCCAAAATCAGGGCCTTGCGCAAGCCTGAGCCGTATAAGGGCAAAGGTGTGCGCTATTCGGATGAGGTAGTGAGGCGCAAAGCCGGCAAGACGGTGGGCGGGGCAGGGATATAGTTCCAATGATCAAGGCGCATGAAAAAAAGACCGAGCTGCAACGGCGACGGCGGAGACGGGTCAAAAAGAAGATGGATCGCTATTCGGGCAAGTTGCGCCTGGTGGTAACCCGCTCCTCCCGTCACATCACAGCCCAGATAGTGGACGACCTGGCGGGCCGTACGCTGGTGTCCGCCTCGAGCATCGAGAAAGCCATGGCGGATGAGGTACAGGCCAGTTCCAGCAAAATGGACCTGGCCGGCCGGATCGGCAGGGAGTTGGGCCGCCGCGCACAGAAGCAGAAGATAACTAAGGTGGTTTTTGATCGCAACGGTTACCTCTTCCACGGCCGGGTGAAGGCGCTGGCCGAGGGCGCTCACGAGGGTGGATTAATATTTTAAGATGAACAGGTTATGTCTATAAACCCCGCAGAATTAGATCTTAAGGAGGAGAGCCTGATCCAGATCAACCGGGTGGCCAAGGTGATCACCGGTGGGCGCAGGTTCAGTTTTAACGCTATTGTCACGGTAGGCGACGGTAACGGCCACGTAGGCATCGGCTTCGGCAAGGCCAACGAGGTGGCCTCCGCTATCAACAAGGCCAAGGAAAACGCCAAGAAGAACTTGTTCAAGACCTCGGTGATCAACGGTACTATCCCCCATGAGATTATCGCCAAGTTCGGCGCCAGCAAGGTGTTGCTCAAGCCGGCCTCCCCCGGTACTGGCTTGATCGCCGGCGCAGCTATCCGGGCTGTACTGGCGCAGGCCGGCTATACCGACGTGCTGTCCAAAATCACCGGATCCACCAATGCCCTGAATGTGGTGCGGGCCACCGAGAAAGCGCTGATGTCCTTAAAGGACGCCATTGCGGTGGCGCGCAAGCGGGGCATCACGGTCAAGGAGCTGTTCAGCTGATGGCGGCCCAGGCAAAAAAATTGAAAATCACCCAGGTGAAAAGTGGTATCGGCTATCCCCGCTGGGCCAAGGCCACTCTAAAGGCGCTGGGTATCCGCCGTATGCAGCAAACCGTGCAACAGCCGGACAACCCGGCCATCAGGGGAATGGTATTCCGCATTCGACACCTGGTGAAGGTGGAAGAAGTATGAGCGTGAGGCTGGAACTCAAGCCGGCCGCCGGCTCCACCCGCCCTTCCAAGCGGCGCGGCCGGGGCCATGCCAGCGGCTTGGGGAAGACCGCTGGCCGGGGTCATAAGGGTTGGCACTCCCGCTCCGGTTCCAAGCGGCTGGCCTGGTATGAAGGGGGGCAGATGCCATTGCAACGCCGGGTGCCCAAGCGCGGCTTCAGCAACGCCCCTTTTAGCAAGCCGGTGCAGATCGTCAACCTGGAGGCCATCGCCAGGCTACAGCTGGATAAAGTGGACCCCGAAATATTCAAGCAGCGCGGCCTGATCCAGAATGTCAAAATACCGGTGAAGGTTCTGGGCAATGGCGATCTTGAAGGGGCGGTGGAAGTTAATGCCCACGGTTTCAGCCGCTCGGCCAGGGAAAAGATTGAAAAGGCCGGTGGCCAGGCGGTAGTTTGCTAGAGAAATTCACCAACAGTTTTAAAATCCCCGAGCTGCGGCGGCGGATCGGTTTCACGCTGGGACTGCTGATCATCTACCGGGTGGGGGCCCATGTGCCTACACCGGGCATTAATGGCGAGGCGCTGGCGACGGCCATGCAGAACATCGCCAACACCCTCCTGGGATTGTATGACATGTTCAGCGGCGGCGCTTTCTCCCAGGCCACCGTGTTTGCCCTGGGGATCATGCCCTATATTTCGGCCTCGATCATCATCCAGCTGATGGGGGCGGTGGTGCCCTATTTCCAGAGGCTGCAGAAAGAGGGGGAAGAAGGACGCCGCAAGATCACCCAACTGACCCGCTACGGAACGGTGGCCATCGCCTCTGTCCAGGCCTACAGCGTGGCGATCTATCTCCAGGGACTGAGTTCACCAGCCGGGAACGTGGTGCTGGACCCCGGCCTTGGATTCCAACTGCTCACCGTGCTGACGCTGGTGACCGGTACCATTTTTGTCATGTGGCTGGGGGAACAGATCACCGAACACGGCATTGGCAACGGCATATCGCTGATCATCATGGTGGGGATTATCTCGCGGGCGCCGAATGTGCTGTTCAACGAGATCAACCTGATCAGCCAGGGTTTGCGCCTGATCCTGCTGGACGTAATCCTGTTGGGGTTGATGACGCTGATTGTCGCGGCGGTGGTGGCCATCACCCAGGGTACGCGGCGCATCCCGGTGCAATACGCCAAGCGCGTGGTGGGCCGCAAGGTTTACGGCGGCCAGAGCACACATATCCCCCTGCGGATCAACACCGCCGGCGTGATGCCCATTATTTTCGCCCAGGCCATCATGTTCATACCCAGCACGGTGGGCTCGTTTTTCCAGCAGAGTGACTTCGCGCAAGGGGCCATGAGTATATTTTCCATCAGTTCCCCGGTTTACTGGCTGATCTTTGGCACGATAATCGTCTTTTTCACCTATTTTTACACTGCTATCGCGTTCAATCCGGTGGACGTGGCTGATAATATGAAAAAGCAAGGCGGTTTCATTCCCGGCGTGCGTCCCGGAAAGAAGACCGCCGAGTATATCGATAACATTTTGACCAGGGTGACGCTGCCAGGGTCAATTTTTCTGGCGATGATCGCGGTATTTCCCTATGTCCTGATGAAGGCCACGGGGATCAACTACGATCTGGCCAGTTTTTTTGGCGGCACCAGCCTGCTGATCATAGTGGGGGTGGCCTTGGATACGCTCCAGCAGATCGAGAGCCATCTGTTGATGCGGCATTATGACGGTTTTTTGAAAGGTGGTCGGATCAGGGGCCGGCGGCGTTTTTAAGTCGCAGGTTTTCTTTTTGATCCACCTACGGAGTAAAGATGAGATCGCCATTATCAGGCGCAGTTGCCGGATCGTGGCCGACACCCTGGAGTTGATTGCAAAGATGGTTGAGCCGGGGGTGACGACTATAAGTTTGGACCAGGAGGCGGAGAAATTCATCCGCAGCACTGGCGCCGAACCAGGTTTTAAAGGGTTGTACGGTTGTCCGGCCACATTGTTGGTGTCGATCGAGGAGGAAGTAGTACACGGTCTCCCCACCGACCGGCAGTTGGAAGAAGGCCAGATCGTGGGTCTGGACGTGGGTGCCCTGGTGGATGGTTACTACGGTGACCATGCCCGCACTTTCGCCGTAGGCCAGGTGGACGCCGATCATCAACGGCTGATAAATCGTACCCGGGAATGTCTGAATCTGGGCATCCAGGCGGCGGTGGCTGGAGCCACGGTGGGGGATATCGGCCACGCCGTGCAGCAATATGCCGAGAGTGCCGGCTATGGGGTGGTACGGGACCTGGTAGGGCACGGCATCGGTACCCGGCTGCACGAAGAGCCCCAGGTGCCTAACTTCGGTACCCCTGGCAAGGGCCCGCTGCTGCGGGAAGGGATGTGCCTGGCGCTGGAACCGATGCTCAATATGGGCACGCCGGAAATATTTACCAAGGACGACGGGTGGACGGTAAGGACCTCGGATGGCCTGCCCTCGGCTCACTTTGAGCACACTATTGTAATTACCGCCCAAGGTCCGCAGGTTTTAACGACGTATGATAATGAAATGAACTAGTGGCGAAAGAAAAAGGCATATCGGTCGATGGGACAATAGTCAAAACCCTGCCCAACGCCACCTTCAGGGTGGAGCTGGAAAACGGGCATGAGGTGTTGGCCCACGTTTCGGGTAAGATGCGAATGCACTTTATCAAGATCCTGCCGGGGGATACGGTGACGGTGGAGCTCTCCCCGTACGACCTGTCCCGGGGGCGGATCGTCTATCGCTACAAGTAAGTTTCGGATCAACGAGGTTAGTGATGAAAGTTCGTGCATCTGTGAAGAAAATTTGCGACAAGTGCAAGGTGATCCGCCGCCGCGGGGTGGTGCGGGTGATCTGTGTGCACGGCCGGCATAAGCAGAGGCAGGGTTAATGAATCGCAGCCGGCAGCCCAGGGGGTATTAGAGAAATATGGCTCGTATTGCCGGGGTCGATCTGCCCCGCAACAAATCAGCGGAATACGCCTTACCGTATATCTACGGCATTGGGATTACTCAATCGCGAAAAATCTTGTCGGCAGCCAAAGTGCCGCCGGAGACACCCGTCACAAAACTGACGGAACAGCAGGTAGTGGCCATCCGCAATATAATTGCCGATGAATTCAAGGTAGAAGGAGAACTGCGCACCGATATTAAGCTGAATATCAAGCGGCTGATGGATATCGGTTCCTACCGCGGCTTGCGGCACCGCCGGGGACTGCCGGTCCGAGGCCAGCGCACCCATACTAACGCCCGTACGCGCAAGGGCCGCAAGCGTTCGCCCGGTGGGCGGAAAACATAAGGTAACTGAAGGAGCGAGATAGCTTTGGCAACCAGACCTACAGGACGGAAAAAGAAAAAGAAGGTGGTGGTGGAACCCGAGGGGATCGCCTACGTGAAGTCCAGCTTCAATAATACCAAAATCACCTTGACCAACAAGTATGGCAACGTGATTTCCTGGGCCACAGGCGGGACCAGCGGATTCAAGGGTTCGCGAAAGAGCACTCCCTTCGCGGCCCAGCAGGCGGCCATTAAAGCGGCCAAGGAGGCCATGGCCCTGGGAATGGTTTCAGTGGAAGTGCGGGTAAAGGGTCCCGGCGGAGGCCGGGAAGCTGCCATCCGGTCCCTCCAGGTAGCGGGACTGGAAATTGTGGCTATCAAGGACATTACCCCAATTCCCCATAATGGCTGCCGTCCCCCCAAGCGCCGCCGGGTCTGAGGAGGACAGATAAGCGCATGGCAAAATATTTAGGACCTAGAAGTAAAATAGTCCGGCGGCTGGAATACCCGGTATTCGAGTCGACCAAGTTTTCATCGTTGCGCAAGAACTACCCGCCCGGCCAGCACGGTACTGCCCGCCGCCGGAAGGTATCTACTTACGGCTTGCAACTGCGGGAGAAGCAGCGCATTAAGCACCTATATGGTGTATTGGAACGCCAGTTCCGCAATTATTTCAAGAAGGCCACGGCACAGGCCGGCCCCACGGGCCATAACCTGCTGATTATATTGGAGGCTCGTCTGGACAATGTAATTTACCGGCTGGGGCTGGCGCCCACCCGCCGGGCGGCGCGGCAGATTGTAAGTCACAAGCATGTTTTGGTTAATGATCGTTCGGTCAATATCCCATCGTATTCGGTAAAACCGGGCGATGTGGTCCGAATCCGCGAGAAGAGCCGCCAGCTGGAGCTGGTGCACCAAGCCATGCGGCGTATCAGCAGCGATAATCAGCTGCCGTGGCTGGAATTGGATAAGAGCCAAATGACCGGGATCTTTAAAACTACGCCGCAGCGGAACGAGATTCCGGAAGATGTCAATGAACAGCTGGTTGTTGAATTATATTCCAAGTAGCATTTGCAAAGAGGAAGTCTGAATGACAGATAATAAGATTATGTTCACGCATAAAATCGAGGAGCATGGCAAGACCCACGCCACCTTCCATGTGGAACCGTTGGAGCGGGGCTATGGCATTACCTTGGGCAATGCCATGCGCCGGATTCTGCTCACCTCCATTCCGGGGGCGGCCATCACCTCCATCAAGATCAATGGGGTCCAGCACGAGTTTTCCACTATCGACGGGGTCATTGAGGATGTGGCCGATATTGTGCTGAATCTTAAGCAGGTGCGATTTAAGCTAAATGACCTTAAACCCGATCCCATAACCGTCACACTGAGCGGGAATGGTCCTTTCAAGGCCGGTCAGATCGGCGAGGCGACCGAACAATTCG
>JACZSB010000107.1 GCA_022574435.1 Fidelibacterota bacterium | reverse complement strand
GGTGGCCGCCTCGAACTCCTGGGAGCCGCAGCCGTCGCACACCAGGCGGGGTGGAAAGTGGAGCTTGCCACAGCCGGTGCATTTGCCGGCCTCCAGGCGATAGCGCTGGGGCACTTCGCGAATATATTGGGCCGATTTCATGCCGCCCCCTCCAGGATGTGCACCGTGCAACTGGCGCCGGTGCCGCCCATGTTCTGGGCCAGGGCCAAGCGGGCCCCCTCGACCTGCCGCTTACCGGCGGTCCCGCGAAGTTGGGTAGTCAATTCAACAATCTGGGCCACACCCGAAGCGCCCACCGGGTGCCCCTTGGCCTTGAGGCCGCCGCTGGTGTTGATGGGCAGCCGGCCGCCCAGGGTGGTTTCGCCAGTCTCCACCAGGGCCGCAGCTTTGCCCGGCTCAGCAATACCCAACGCCTCCATGGCGCACAGCTCGGCGATGGTGAAACAGTCGTGCAGTTCGATTACGTCCATATCCTCAATGGTGCGGCCGGCCTGAACGAAGGCTAACTCCCCCGCCCGTTGCACCGCGCCTAAGTGGGTCAGGTCCTGGCGGTTGTGCAGGGCGAATGTATCCGAGGCCTGGGCCGAAGCCGTTATTTTGACTGCCGGATGCCCCTTGAGCTTACCGGCCACCTCCGCCGAGGCCAGGATCACCGCGGCGGCGCCGTCAGTCACCGGTGAGCAATCGAGCAGCCGCAACGGATCGGCCACCTGGGTGGAATTGAGCACCTGGTCGATAGTAATCTCAAACTGAAACTGGGCCTTGGGGTTCAGGGCGCCGTGCCGGTGGTTCTTCACCGCCACCCGGGCCAACTGCTCGCGGGTGGTGCCATAGCGGTGCATGTGCGCCCGGGCGATGAGGGCATACAATCCCGGGAAGGTGATCCCCTGGTAGGCCTCGTATTCCTGGTCGGAGGCGGCCGATAGGGCAGCAGTCACGTCGGCGCCGTCATTCATTTTCTCGACACCGCCGGCCAGCACCACCTCGCTGGCGCCGGAGGCTATCTCCAGGTAGGCCTGGCGCACCGCTATCCCCCCCGAGGCACAGGCCGATTCCACCCTGGTGGCGGGAATGGGCGAGCGGCCCAGGTAGTCGGCCATCAGGGCGCCGATGTGCTCCTGACCCACGAAAAGGCCGCTGGTCATGCACCCCACGTACATGGAATCGAGGCGGTCCACGGCGGCGTCCTCGATGGCGGCCAGGGCGGCCTCCACGTACAGGTCACGCAACGAACTGTCCCACAATTCCCCGAAGGGGGTCATACCGGTACCGATAATAAACACGTCTCTCATGGTTCACTCAACTCCTGGGAATTGGATACTCGATACTGGATACTCGATGGAACCCCGCCAACGGCGGGGCTGGATACTGGATTAGGATAGTACATTGCCATTATACCGGTGAGTTGAAGATAATCTTGCGCCGGAACTTGGCGTATTGACCGTAGTCCAGGTAGCGCCGGTTGCGCTCCAGCAGCGCCCTGATCTTGGGCGCCTTGTCCTGGAGCGCCGGTAAATGATCGGTGGCCTGGAAGACGAAGGCGTCGCTGCCGGCCCCCGAACCGAAGGAAACCAACAGGATCAAGTCGCCGGGACGGGCCACGTCCAGGATCGCCGCCAGGCCGGTGGGCGAGGAGCCCGAGTAGGTATTGCCCATGGTGGTGACCAGCAATCCCTCCTCCATCTGCTCCCGCGTAAACCCCAATGTTTTGGCCGCCTTTAGTGGGAACTTGCCGTTGGGCATGTGAAACACAGCGTAGGCAAAATCCTCCGGCTGATGGCCGCTTTGCTCCAGTATGCCCCGGCCCGCAGTGAGCACATGGCGGAAATAGGCCGGCTCGCCGGTGAACCGCCCGGCATGCTGGGGATAATGCTCCAACTCCTTGCGCCAGAAATCGGGGGTATCCGAAGTGTAGGAGTAGGTAGCCTGTATCTCCGCCACAACCTTATCGTCGCCCATGATGAAGGCCGCTCCACCGGCGGAGGCGGTATACTCCAGGGCGTCGCCGGGCGCACCCTGGGAGGTATCGGCGCCGATACCCAGGGCATATTTCATCTGGCCCGCCTTGACGAGACTGTAGGCCACGAACATGGCCTCGGTGCCGGCCTTGCAGGCGAATTCGTAGTCGGCCACGTGGACCTGGGGACCGATACCGAGGGCGTCGATCAGTACGGTGCCGCTGGGTTTCACCGCGTAGGGGTGAGACTCGGAACCGATGTACACGGCGCCGATTTCGTGTGGGGCGATACCCGCCCTCTCAATAGCGTCGCGGGCGGCCGCCACTGAAATGGTGATGGTGTCCTCATCCATCCCCGGCACGGTCTTTTCCTCCAGGAGCAGCCCTTTGCGCACACTTTCGGGATCGCCACCCCATTGACGGGCTATGGTCTCGGCCTTGATCCGGTAACAGGGCACGTAGGCGCCCCAGCCGACGATGCCAACCATTAGTATTGCCTCCTATCAGCCATAGCTATCAAAGTTACGTTTGGCAATTTTGATATTCACTATCTGTGTCACTGAATTCTTAACTCCCAAGCCGCGACTGCCGCCGCCGTACAACAGGCTAGCGTGACCCGGAAACCTGGGTGCCCCTGTAGCGGCGGCCCTTCCAGCCAACGTTGTAAAAATTACCCAGCAAGCCGAATACCGTCACATAAAGGGGATGGATCAGGCCGGTAATCAGGAAGGTCCCGGGACGAACCTGGCCCGGCACCCGCGCCAGGTAAGTGTAAACCAGCTGCGCCTCCGCCGCCAGTTTGACCACCGGGATTGCCAGCCAGTACCATTGGAGGGTAGTCGCCAGCATGACCAGTGAAAATAATACTCCCACGTTAGCCAGGTAAATCAGGGGCAACAGGACTTTGAACAGCGGGCTGGTGGGGATACTATAATAGGTGCGGCCCTTGGAGGCATGCCTCAGACGCTGGTGTAGGAAGGCCCGCCAGCCAACCGGTGGTGGACTGGGCACCGTGGCACTCAGGGCCAGGGCAAACCTGATCCCCCACCCCGCCCCGGCGATTTTATGCAACAGCAGGTCATCATCGCCGGAGACCAGGTGTTCCACCCCGCTGAAGCCACCCACATCCTCGAAGGCTTGCTTCCGGTAGGCTAGGTTCCGGCCGGTGCAGGTCAAGCTTAGACCGTTGGAGGCGCCCCCAGCGGCCAGTGCGTCCAGGGAGATGCTGTCGAGGAACAACGCCTCGTACCAGCGGCCCAGCCAGGAGGCCATCACCGGGGCCGGACCCATCACCAGCCCCACGGCGGCATCGTCGAAGCACCCGGCCATGGTCTCAACCCAGCGGCTACCGGGGAGGCAATCGGCGTCGGTGGCCACAATAATCTCCCCCCGGGCGGCCTTGATCGCGGTGGTCAGCGCCCATTTCTTGGGGCTCCACCCAGCAGGCACTTCCGTCACCTGGAGCGGCACCAGGTTCGGCATTCTGGTGGTGTGATGGGAGAGTATGGAATAGGTATCATCGGTGCTGCCGTCATCGACCACGATCAGCTCCAGCCGGTCGGCAGGATAGCTTTGAATACGAAGAGAGTCCAGCAGTCCCGGCAGATTCTGCGCCTCATTGCGGGCGGCCACTATTACGCTCACGAAGGGCCGGCTGGTGCTGGGTACCAACGGCTCGAGCCGCAACACCCCGCGCCAGAGCCACAGGATGAACAGGGCATACAGGAGGGCAATGGTCAGGAACAGGGGAAACATAGTATCAGGGATTAAAATAGCATGTGTAACTTACACCTGAAGTAGCCCGAACCGGGGCGCTGGCATCTTGGTCTGGTGGTAGCACAGCTCCAGGTAGCTCAGACCTCAACCAGTTCTGCGGTGGTCGCGGTTGGGGGTATGGGCTCGCCGTCTGCTTGCATACTCTGTAAGTGCAGTTCGATGGCCTCCCGGATCAGTTTGAGCGTTTCCTCTCTGGTATCGCCGACTGCAATGCAACCCGGCAGGTCGGGAACATATGCCCCATAATTCTTTTCTGTTTTCTCAATCACTACCACGTACTGCATACTACTACCCCTGCTGTTTGATTTTAAGTCCGGTGCTGTTCAAGATACTGCTCAGGGTTCCAGGAGGCAATTCCAAACCTGGCTTCCCAGCCACTGTCACTGTCCCCCGTTTGGCTGTATGCTTGAACTGCCGATCACTGCCTTTGGTGCGAACAAGGTACCATCCATCATGCTCCATAAGTTTGATGACCTCTCGGTCCTTAATTAATTCTCACCGTGTTTTCTCATGCTCCACAGGTATAACTCGATCGCTTCCCTGGCCATCTCGACGGCGTGCTCAATGTTATCCCCATAGGTGATGCAGCCCGGCAGTGAAGGCACGTTGACAGTATAGCCACCCTCAGGTTCTTTTTTCAGCAAAATCCTAAAATTCAATGCCCGCATGCTTGTATCCCCTGGTAATCGTGCTATGTCCCAGACCGAAATTTACACCTGCAGCACGCCGAACCGGGGCGCGGGCATCTTGGTCTGATGATCGCACAGCTCCAGGCAGCGGATCAGCACCTGCCGGGTCTCCTCGGGCATGATGATCTCGTCCACCCACAGGCGGGCGGCGGCGTAGCGCGGGTCGGACTGGTGTTCGTAGCGCTCCTCGACTTCGGCCACGATCCGTGCGCGGTCCTCCTCAGTGTGATTTTCCATGCGGGCCAGTTGGATATCCGCCATTGTATTGGCCGCCTGGGCGCCGCCCATTACCGCGATTTTGGCGGTGGGCCAGGCAAACATGAAGCGCGGGTTGTAGGCCCGGCCACAGAGGGCATAGTTACCGGCGCCGTAGCTGCCGCCGATCACCAGGGTGAGCTTGGGCACCACGCTGTTGGCCACGGCGTTGACCAGTTTGGCCCCGTCCTTGGCTATACCGCCCCACTCGGCGTCGCGGCCCACCATGAAGCCGTTCACATCCTGAATGAACAGCAGCGGGATGCCGTCCTGGTTGCAGTTCATGACGAAGCGGGCCGCCTTATCCGCCGAATCGGAGTAGATTACACCGCCCATCTGCAACTCCCCTTCGTGGGTGTGGCTGCTCACCTTCTGGTTGCCCACAATCCCCAGGGCATAGCCCCCCAACCGGCCGGTGCCGCACAGCAGGGTCTGGCCGTAGGTGGCCTTATATTCCTCGAACTGGCTGCCGTCCAGGAGCCGGGCCAGTATTTCCCGCAGGTCGTAAGGGGTACTCTCCGGGGGATAGATCAAACCGGGGATATCGCCGGCCGATTGCAGCGGCTCCACAATTTCCTGTCGCGTGAAGGCCCTCTCTTTGGGATGATTGATAGTGCCTATCAGGCTGCGGATGCGCTCCAGGGCATCTTCGTCGCTGGCCTCGTGATAATCCGCCGTGCCCGAGATGGCACTATGGGTAGTGGCGCCTCCCAATGTCTCGGCGTCGATCTCCTGGCCGATGGCCGCCTTGACCAGCGCCGGACCCGCCAGGAACATGTTGGAGCCTTCCACCATTATGTATTTGTCGCACATCACCGGCAGGTAAGCCCCTCCAGCTACACAGGGCCCCATGACGGCCGCGATCTGGGGGATGCCCAAGGCCGAAAGGCGGGCGTTGTTATAGAAAATGCGCCCGAAGTGGGCCTCGTCGGGGAAGACCTGGTCCTGCAGAGGCAGGAACACCCCGGCCGAGTCCACCAGGTAGACAATGGGCAGGTGGTTCTCCAGGGCGATCTGTTGGGCCCGGAGGTGTTTCTTCAATGTGACCTCGAAATAGGCCCCGGCCTTGACGGTGGCGTCGTTGGCCACTACCACCGTGTCTTGCCCCGCCACTGCAATGACCCCGGTGACCACCCCGGCGCCCGGCGGTGAGCCGTACTCGGGATACATTTCCCACGCGGCAAAGAGCCCCAGTTCCAGGAACCGGCTGTCGGGGTCCTTCAGGCGGTCGATGCGCTCACGGGCGGTGAGGCGGCCCTTGTCGTGCTGGCGTTTAATACCACGCTGGCCGCCACCGAGTTTTAGAGTTTCAGCCTGGCCGGCATATTCCGCCCGTAGCTGCTCAAAAGCCTTCAGGCGCTTATGGAACTTGTCCGCGGGCCAGGTTTTGGCGGCGGTGCCGATGGTGGTCATAGGCCAGGTTTGAAGGTTATATCTTCAACAGAACTATATATTAGAGTGAGTGTATTGTAGAGTGAAGGATATTTTAAAATGCTATAAAACAACTAGTTATCACAGTTTATTCCATTCATCTACTGTGATTTCACGTTCAACGATTTCCTTAACTTCCCGGTCCATCATCCTGAGCTTGGGCACAGAATATTCCGAATTTGAAGGAATTGCCAGCCGGTGTTGGTTAAAGATCATAAATTGATGCCGGGTACCAGAGTAGGGGCCATCTAAACCGAGATTTCGCAATCGCCGAATGCAATCCCGCCGCTTACACGGCATCCACCGGGCTATAGGTCGGTTCCTTATTTAGATCAATATCCGCTACCACCGGAAGAGGATGCCCCAGCTTAAGACCCATTAAAATCCAGTCCTCCAGTGTGGACCGCAGCTCATCTTCACATTCGCGCAACGTCCCGCCAAACCCGACAACTCCCTTGCAGGAGGGAATCCGACCAGCAAAAGTACCGTCATCCAATTTGTCGTAGACTCCCTGGGCCAGCAGGTGGTCAACATATTCTGTAAGGATAAAGCGAGTAGCCATTACGTCCCTCAGTTTTAAAATTCTTTTTAGCTCTAGAAATTCATCCCGTTGATTTCAAACCAAGCACCCCCAATCACGGTTGGCTCATATTGCTCCCACACAATATACGCTGTCACTCTGTCTGATATGAACATTTTCCCGGCGACCCTCCGCCCGGATAGGTTTTGAGGCCTCTAGCCTTTGGCCCCGCCTATGGCGAGTAAACTCCACTGTTCCCGGAGCATCTTCTCGGATGGGCAAACTATGACAGCCTCGGCGGGGACTAATCCTCCAGCACCTGCCCGGCATGCCGCCGGAGGCACTCGTTGAACTGCTGGGGGGCGCGGACCGGCCGTAAGTCGGAATTGACGAATGAATGGATAGTATACCCGGTGACGATGGGCTCCTCCCGGCCGGCCTTGAACACCTTATAGGCCAGCTTGAGCTTCGCTTTGGGCTCCTCCTCCAGGTAGGTCTCTATGGTCAGCAGGTCTTCGAAGGTGGCGGAGCCGTGATAGCGGCAGTGGCTCTCCACCACCGGCAGGCGGTAGCCTTCGCGTTCCAAACCGGCATAGGAAACCTCAATCTTGCGCAGGAGGGCAGTTCGGGCGGCTTCAAAGAACTCGTAGTAGCGGCTGTAGTAGACGATGTTCATGCGATCGGTTTGGGCATAGATCACCCGCAGATGGAAACGATGCGTGATGTCTACTCTTGCCACTGTCCCATCTGCTCATAGCGCTTGATCCGCAGAGCGACCAGTTCATCCGGGGGCAGTTTCTGTAGCTCACTCAGGATCTCCAGTAACGCAGCCTTGACGGTAGCGGCCACCATTTCCACATCCTGGTGCGCGCCGCCGGCCGGTTCGGGCAACACCCGGTCGCAGATCCCCATCTCCACTAAGTCCGTGGGGGCCACCTTCATGGCGTCGGCGGCAGATTCGGCTTGGCCCGCGTCACGCCACAGGATGGAGGCGCATCCTTCGGGACTGATGACGGAGAACCAGGTGTTCTCCAGCATCAGCAGCCGGTCACCCATGCCCATTCCCAGGGCTCCGCCGGAAGCCCCTTCACCTATTATGATAACGATCAGCGGCACCGGCAAAGTGGCCATTTCCATCAAATTACGGGCGATGGCTTGGGCCTGGCCGCGTTCCTCGGCCCCCAGACCGGGATAAGCTCCGGGGGTGTCTATGAATGAAATCACCGGCAACTTAAACTTGGCCGCCAGCTGCATCAGGCGCAAGGCCTTGCGATAACCCTCGGGATTGGGCATGCCGAAATTGCGGTACAGGTTGTCCCGGATACCCCGGCCTTTTTGCTGCCCGATGATGACGATCTTCCGGCCATCGATGACGGCCAGGCCACCCACCACCGCTTTGTCGTCACGAAAGTGACGGTCGCCATGCAGCTCG
>JACZSB010000106.1 GCA_022574435.1 Fidelibacterota bacterium | reverse complement strand
GACTCCGTTTTGCCAGACGGTTGCTTTGCCATCGGCGATGCGAACCTCGGTGTAGTTCCAGCGACCGGCCGGGTTGTCGGTTTTCTTCGCCGGTTTGGCGTCGTAGCCGGCGATGCCGCCGGAACCGTTTTCCAGATCACCCAGCCTGACCGATGCCTGCTTGAAACCCGCCCCGCGCAGGTTGATTTCGGCCATCGACGGCTTGTCGGCTTTCCCGGATCGCTTCATCCGCCAGACCAAGGTGGGCATACACCTTGCCTAGGTCTGTGTGAACCCTTGCGTCGTTTGGATCTTCACGGACCTTCTCCTCCAGCAGCACCCTGGCCTTTTCATGATGCCGGCGCGCTTCCTCCGGCTTCTCCATCAGTTTATAAATCCAGCCGACGTAAGCGTCTTTCGGCGTGAACCACCGCTGCCCTATCCACACATCTTCCGGGATAGAAGTCAGTCGCGCAAGGGCATCGCTATAGCGGCTGTCTTCAATATCGAAGTCAACCAACGTCCACGAAAACTGGCTCGGATCGGCAAGCCGTAACGCTCCCGCCAGTAATTGCCGGGCGCTTTTTGTATTACCCGTCCGGTATACCTGAAGCCCTGCCTTGGAGATATACGGCAACCAATTATCCGGGGCTAATTCTAGGGCTCGGTCAAAGTACTGTTCCGCCAGATCGAACCTGCGCAAGACCCTGTAGGTAGCGCCCAGTTCCTCGGTACGCCTGGAGGAGCGGGGATCATATTCCAGTGCGATCTTTTGATTGACCACCGCTTCTTCAAACTTGCCCAGGCGGCGCTGAATATAGGCGATGTTTCGAGCGTGTAATCCATTGCCCGGTTCCACTCTCTGGGCAAAATAAAATTCTTCCAGGGCCCGGGCATAATCCCGCGAACCCCAATAGTAGTAATAGCCATTGGCCACGCGTACCACCGGGTCATCGGGCTTGAGGCGTAGGGCCTTGTCAACCGCCTCCCAGGCCATAGCCAGGCGTTGGCTGGTACGGTCATATCCATACCAGTATATGCGTAAATGGTTGAGGCCCAGACGCGCATAGGCCTGGGCGAAGCTCGAATCGACGGCGATGGCCTTTTGATATAGATCGCTGGCGATCTCCAGGGTTTTTCTCTCATTACCCTGGCGTTCGTAGTCATAGGCCCGCAGATAATAGTCATAGGCGGCTGTTGATGCAGTAGGCCGTTGTTCGAGACGCTGCCTTTCCTCAGGGGAAAGTATGGCCTTTAAAGCGGTGGCGATCTTCCGGGCCACGTCGCTCTGGATGGCGAAGATATCGGCCAGGTCCCGGTCGTAGGACTCGGCCCACAAGTGTTCATCGGTGCGGGCATCGATCAGCTGGCCGGTAATCCGTACCTTGTCCCCGGCCCGCCGGACACTTCCTTCCAGGATGTTGGAGACACCCAACTCATCCGCTATAACTCGCAACGATTTGGGGGAATCCTTGTAAAGCATAACCGAGGTCCGGGAGATCACTTTCAGATCACCGATTTTTGCCAGATGGGTGATAATGTCATCGGTCACCCCATCACTGAAATATTCGTCTTCTTTACTATCGCTGAGATTGGCAAAGGGCAGCACGGCGATGGATTTCTCGCCCAACCGGGGCACGGCAACTTCGTGGGTATCCCTTTCGCGCAGGGGAAAAAGGATGACTGCCGCCACGGCTACCATCGCCACTACCACCATCCCGGCTGCTTTCGTCCAAAGGGAGCGATTGGTTATCGAGGGCCAGGCTGGCTTTCTAGGGAGCGCCCCCATGGCAGTCACAGTATAGACTTTAACGGGATTCTCCACACCCTTCAGCGTTTTCTCGCCTATAGATGCAGCCTCAATACCCGCCTTGTTGCGAATGTCCTCGTAAACCCGCTCGGAAACGCAGATACCCCCCGGCTCGGCCAGCGGTTCCAACCGGGAAGCCACATTGACCCCGTCGCCGAACACGTCGCCTCCCTCGAACACTACGTCACCGATGTGTATACCGATCCGCAGCTTCAGATCGGGGTCATCTTTGAGCACCTGCTGGATCGCCAGGGCGCAGTTGACCGCATCCACGGCACTGGCGAACGAGGAAAGGGTGCCGTCGCCCATCTCCTTGAGCCACTCACCGCGAAACTGTTCGATGATCGGTTTGAGCAGTCCCCGGTTCTTTTGTAGCAGTTGGAGGGCTTTCTGCTCATCGTTACCCATCAGGGCTGTATAGCCCACGATGTCGGTGAACATGATGGCGGCCAGCTTGCGCATGCGGCTCCCCCGGTTGGAGGTTAAAAATGAACCGTCAAATATAATGCTGTCAGTGGTAAAAGCAAGATAAAGCCGGAGCAACGATTTTATTCACTCTCATCCCGGTATCAGCTTCCCGGGCTTAACTCGCAACTCGCAACTCGTAACTCGTAACGCGTAACTAATCACCGCTTAACCCGCAGCCCCTTATCCTCGTTAACGAAGATCCAGGCTGCCACCTTTCCGGCGTTCAGCGGCTCGTCCGGTGCCCAGTATTCCCGGTTATGGTGGTACTGGGAGCCGCTTTCGTCCTCGGGGATCAGCTCAGCCTCGGCCAGGATGGCCCGCGCCCGGGTTTGCCAGTGTCTGATGTTGGCCTCCCGCAGGTCCACCCAGCCCGCCTCGGCCCAGTCGTCGATGCTTTTGGGGGTGATGGGGATTTCATCCCGGGCCAGGGCGGGAGGTATCTCCACCACCGGGCCGCGCAAAAGCCGCTTACCGTCACTCATCAGGATCGGCACACCGATGGAGATGATCTTGCTGCGCACCTCGGTATTGCTCTCAACCAATGCTACCAGGTCCCTGGTCAGTTGACCGCTATCAGCCTGGACCAAGTCCTGCAATGAGCCGCACACCTGCCGCAACAGGTTGGCCTCGTGCAGCAGCTTCGATAAGCGCGGTGGTCCCAGCAGCTCGAAGGCCACGCTGTCCACCTGGTGCTTCTGGGCCAGCCGGCGCATGCGCTCCAGGGCCCCATGGCGCATGGCGCCGGCCCGGTAGGTGGGCCCCATGATGGCGTTATTCAGGGCGTTGATGATATCGTGGCCGGTATTGTCACCCTTGATTTCCATGATCACGTTGGTGGCGATCTCTTCGGGGGTGACGAACTCCATCTGGCCCACGGTGGTGATACACTCGAACTCGCCCAGGGAAAATATGCCGTTCTCGCCGGTGTCGATGTAAACACTTTCCAGCGGCCGTCCGAGGGAGCGCCAGTTGCCCGGGTCCTCGAAACGGTAGGCTTTGCCCAGGACGACAGCCTCATCCGGGGTGCAGTCCACCAGCTCGATGGATCGCCCCCGCTTCTGGATCGGGCCGTAGCCGATTGACTTCCAGGCGATGGCCGCCGCCGGCTTGATCTCCTTGGTGATGGGAGCGTCAGGGGTGCGGCCCATGAGGAACAGCAGCATGGTGTGCGCTCCGGCCAGCGACGATTTGGACAACAGCACCCGGGATGGCTTCTCCTCACTGTGGGTGTACGGGATGTTCAGCCCCATGCCGCCGGTGCCACTGGTGCCGACCTTGATGTACACCTTGGTGTGGTTCTCCAGCATGCTGGCATATAGTATCTGGATGTGCCGGATGATCTGGGGCACATATAGCGAGGCCATCAGTTTTTCCACTTCCGATACCAGGTTGTCGCTGAGTTCGGTCTGCTGCCGGGTCGCCGCCAGCTCCCGGGAGACCTTATAATAACTGTCATAGATGTCCTGGTAGGCGACCCCGGTGGCGGAATTCACCGTATCGATAATAATGTGCGGCTGGTGGCGGGAGAGCAGCTGGTGCAGGGTGGAGTGGGCCATGATATCCTCGTCGAGCGGTTCCATGGTGTCGGCCATCAGCTGCGCCCGGTGTTCCGGGTGATTTAAAATTTCATCGCGGGACAGGTCCTTCAGGCTATCGCGGATAAAGATGTTGCCCCACACCGGGGTGATCTTCACGCCCGGCGCTTCGTCCTTGATCTGCTCTATCCCTTCCCGGGCCTCTTGCTCTCCCAGCGAACCGATGATTATCTCAGCCGGGGTCTCCAGAACCAGCCTGCGCACCACCGCCCGGCCCACCAGGCCGAATCCCCCCAAAACCATTACCTTACGATTGTGGATATCCATAGTATATTCCCATTAATGATAGCGGTAAGTATATGAACCGGGCCTACGGTACCGGGCGTCGCGCTACAAGCCCATGGTGATCTGCCGGCTGTTCCCAAAGGAGGGATGCTGGCTGTAGTACAATGAGGCGGCCAGGGCCAGGGCGATAGAGTTTAGCCTGGTATCGGGTGAATCGGAGCGGCTCAGCAGCACGATGGGCGCCCTGGCTCCCAGCACCAGCCCCCCGCCCCGGGCCCCGCCGATGGACATCAACGCCTTCACCACAAAATTTACCGCCGTGATATTCGGCCCCAGGAAAATATCGGTCCGGCCGGCTATGCGGGAATCGACCCCCTTGCGCTTAGCCACCTCCGCCGATAGCGCCAGGTCCAGCGCCAGGGGACCCTCCACTATGCAATTACCGAATTCCCCGCGCACTGCCTCCTTGACCAGCACCCGGGCCAGCCTGGTTTCGGGCAGCTGCTCGGTGACGCTTTCCACCAGCGCCATGGCCGCCACGTGGGGCACCCGGGTATTGAGGGCCCGGCTCATGTCCAGGGTGTTGAATAGGATTTCCCGCAGCACCGGCAGTGGCTGCTCGATATTTACCCCACCATCGGCAAACAGCATCAGCCGCTCATAATGCGGTGATTCCACCACCGCCACATGGCTGAGCAATTGTGGCTGCGGTGCTGGCGTGGAGATATTGTCGCCCTGTGGGGCTGTATTCGTCCGGCGCAATCCGGTCTCGGGATGCAACACCGCCTTCAACAACTCCGCAGTGGTGGTTCGCCCTTTCATCAACAGGTCGGCGTCGCCCGAGCGCACCAGGCCCACCGCGGCCTCTGCCGTCTGGCCGGCAGCCGCCTCCACGATCTGGTAGTGATCGGGGTCTTGCCCCAGATTGATCAGCATCAGTTTCAACCGGTCCCGCTCGCCGGTGAGTATGGGCTCGATCCAGCTGCGCTCCCGGGCTGCGGCTAAGGTGGTCAACACGATTTCGTCATCGGCGGCGGCTACCGCGATAGTCGACGGCGGGATATCCTCCAGCCGTTGGTAGAGGCGCTCAAATGAGGTGATGGGATCAGACATACTGGCCTGCTAATCGACCGTGACCGTCAGTGACCAGCCGCCGATCAAGGTCACAGGGACTACTGAGCCGGAGCTGCTTACCGGGCCGCTGACCCGTTGGTTAAACCTGGCGGTTGAGGGACTGGGAGACCAGCGCTGCATCGGTTGAAGTTCGCTAGAATAAACGCGGCTCTCCAGCGGGAAATGAATAAGTTTTCAGGAAATGATTAATACTAGCGATGGAAATAAATATAGGCGGCAACTGTATTTTAATTGTTTTAACAGTTTCGGAAGTGCTAAACTACTTTATGGATGACTTCCCATCGCGGGCCGTACGTGCTTTTAAGGCCTTGGCCGACCCCACCCGCTACAAGATTGTGTGCCTCCTGGTGGAAAAGGGGGAACTTGGTTGCAGTGATTTCGACAATCAGTTTAGCCTGAGCAAACCGGCCCTATCCCACCACTACCGCATTCTGGAGAACGCCGGCCTGATCGTCACTCGAAAAGAAGGCAATCACATCTATACGAGGATGAATCATGCCGTACTGGACGAATTGGTCCCCGGATTTGCCGGTACCCATTTAAAACTTGATACCCTGGATGCTGAGTAATGGATTTGCTTTCGAATTTGACAGCGATGAATGACCGGTCTGCTTAACATGATGCAGCTTCAATCGATTCACGAGCCTTTAGGTCGTGTGGCTGTCGCTGTGGGCTTTTACCCAGATCGTCGCCGTAGGACTATGGATTATCATGGAAGGGGCCATCCGGCGGTAATTCAAAACAGGAAAGTGCCCTTTGTCCCGCAGGACAACAGCGGTTGGGAATTTAATTTCCTTAACTGGGCAGTTTGCATTGCCGTGCTCTTTCCGGGCTCCCGAAGTATAGCCCTTGACCGAGGGTGGTTCGGTATCGGAGGGTAGTAAAGGTAACGGCACATGCGCAAGTTCATCAACCAACATTCCTTTGTCTTCCTGGCCGGTCTTACACTAGTGGGAACGGGTTTCTGGATCGCGGCTCGCGGCGTAACGCCTGGTGGTCTGGCCCTGTTCGGTGTGCTTTTGGCCAGCTTTCTAACCGCCTATACCAGGGCAAAGGTAACTGGGGCGCGCTTCGAAGACCAAGCCGTTTGGAAACAGGTCTTCGTGGGCAAAGGCATGCCCGCACTGGTCAAACTATATTCCAACTACTGAGCGGCTTGCATGTCGCAGAAACCTATGGTCGATAGGTTAAAGCAGGAGTTGGCGGGCCGGGCCCAGGTGATACGTATCGATGTCCGTAGCGCCAGCGGTCACGAATTGGCTGAGTCGCTGGGCCTGGAGATGGTCCCCACATTCATCATATTCGATAAGTCCGGTACTGAGGTCTGGAGAAAGGTTGGCCTGACAAATCGGCAAAAGCTCCTCTCGCGGATCGATCCGCTGATTTGATCGGAAGGTTGCTTATGCCCCTCGAGGTAAAGATCTATTCTGATTACATATGACCGTTCTGCTATATCGCCCTGGACCGGGTGGACAAGCTGCGAAACGATTTCGATCTGGAGATCAAGTACAAGCCCTTTTTCTTGCACCCTGAGATACCGGAAGGGGGCTTGCCGATTGAGCAATTTTACGGCGGTAATCGGGCCTATTTTGCCCAGGTAAAAGACCATTTTAAGAAAATGGCCAATGACGTGGGGCTTCCGGTTGATGAGATTACAGTCATAGCGAACACAAAATTGGCTCTCATGCTGGGTGAATATGCCCAGGAACAGGGCCGGCACGAGGCCTACCATAGGGCCGTTTTTCATGCCTACTGGGCTGAGGGGAAGAATATTGGAGAATGGGACGTTTTAAGCGAGATCATGACGAAGCTGGACTTGGCCTTAACTGCCAGCGACATGGCGGCCAGGTATCAGGATTTAAGTCACGCTGTAGACGCCCAATTCAATTCAGCTAGAATGATGGGCATCAACGCCATTCCAACCTTTGTGTTTGGCGATGAGCGAATTGTTGGCGCCCAGCCGTATGAGACGATAAAATCGTTGATGGAACAAACGCTATCTAACCTTCAGGGAGAGCAAAGTGGCTAGCAATTGGGATGGGTATGAGATTGCCTGCCAGGCACCCGGGGAGGTCGGCCGGGGTCTGATCAGCTTTATGGAGCGAACGTCCTTTCTGCCCTGGCTGGTGGCATCCGCCTGAAGGTAGGCACAGGTATCCTTTGCCGCACAAGACATGACCGGTTGGGTGCTGGATCTAATTCTTCTGGCAGCTGGTGTTGCCTTATTTCTCTTTGGTGCGGTGGTTTGTCATTCGACAGTTTTTGGTTGGAATAATAAGGCATCTTGGATTTAGGTAATTGCTCCGAGTTTGGCGGTAGGCAGAACAGTAGCCGGTGTCTATTGAAAAATATTGAGAATTCTTAAAAAGAAAGGATCAGGAAAATGAAATTCATCCCCCTGATAGGAAGAATCCTATTTTCGCTCATGTTTATCATGTCCGGGATGGGACACTTGACCAATACTACCGGCATGGCCATGTACGCAGGCTCCATGGGAGTCCCGGGGCCAACCATATTAGTCATAATCAGCGGCATAATGATTGTCGTGGGCGGGTTCAGCGTATTACTGGGGTATAAAGTAAAGATAGGGACCATTCTATTGGTTGTGTTCCTTATCCCCACATCTTTTATCATGCATCCCTTTTGGGCAATCGAAGACCCCATGCAATCGCAGCTCCAAATGGTCATGTTTTTCAAAAATCTATCCATGCTGGGTGGGGCACTGCTGTTTTATTACTTTGGAACCGGTCCCTTGAGTTTGGAAGAGCAAGCTCAATAGTATAAAAGAATTTTCATACGACCCAAACTCGCTTGCCGCCCAACGCTAGCACGTTTAAAACGCGCCGGCCATATAAGGGCTGCCCAGTACCGGGTCCGGCT
>JACZSB010000105.1 GCA_022574435.1 Fidelibacterota bacterium | reverse complement strand
AATTGCTGAGTAGTCCGAACCAGGGTCTGCAGCTCCTGTTCCTTCTCACGAATTTTGTCATTGCTGAGCAGCAATCGCTGACGTTCAAACTCCCGTTGAAGCGAATCCAGCCGCTCCACGTAGCTGGTGTATTGGGCTTGGAGACGGCGGGTCTCCTTTTCCAACTTTGCCTGAGCATCCCTGACTTCCTCGAACTCCTGCATGATACGGTTGGAGTCGATGTAGCCGATTTTCAGCTGCCCCAGCAGATACCCGGGTAGACTGATGGCAACCCCCAGTAAAATAATCTTAGTGATGCGTATGCTCACTTTGTCCCCTTTCCGGCTTAGAACGGTTGCCCAAAAATGAAATGCATTTCCCATCCTCGTGGGCCGGGCTCCCGATCGGCGTCGACCGAATCGAATCCATAGCCCATATCAAGGCCCAACATCCCCAGCATGGGCATGAACATTCGGACCCCGACCCCTGCGGAGCGCTTTAGTTTAAAGGGGTCCACATAGCTGAAGTCCAGCCAACTATTGCCAAGATCCATGAATACGAGGCCATAAATAGTTGGGTTCTCCGATAGCGATAAACGCAACTCCGCCGAATATTTGAGCAGGGCGGTAGCGCCCAACGGCCGGGTAGTGTAAGGTCCCACCGTATTGTCCCGGTAGCCCCGCAGCATTTCGCCAAACGGGATACCGGTGCCACCCAGATAAAACTTTTCCTCCGGAGGCAATATGGAGCGGCTGTTAGGGTCACGTATTTGCTTTATCAGGCCCAGCTTGGAACTCTGGAAAAATACCAGTTTTGATGATATCAGGGGCACATACCACCGCAATGTAAAAACGTGTTTGTGAAAGTCCTCGTGTCCTCCCAGAACCATGCCTGAAAGTGTCGACACCAGGCTCATTTCGGAACCGGAAGTGGGGAATTCGGGTCGATTGCGGCTGTCTCTGGTAATGGACTGAGTAAGGGAGATTCCCACCGTTGACACGTAACTCTGCTCGTCGCTGATTGGCTGGATATATTCATCCAGAACCCCCAAGTAGTTTAGCAGGTCTTCCTCCTTTCCGACATAGCGTCTTTCCGACCCGCGAAATATCCATGAACCGCGGAAATAAGAGTCGGGCCAACGGAACCGGCGCCCCCAGCGTGCCGAACCACCTCGTTGGATGATATCAAAAGGTAAATAAAGTGTGCTGGAGCCACCCCGTTCTGAATAGAACAGTGACAGTCCAACCAGGTTTGGAGTGTTGAACATCCAGGGGTTCACCAGGCCCAGGGAGATAGATTGATACGCTCCGCGATTAAGCTGGGTGCTCGAGCCGAATAGGTTGTAGTTGGCGCCACGGGTATAGCTCAGGTTTAGCTGTTGACCGGTGCCCGCCAGGTTCATGAACTCGAGGCCGCCCCCACCGATCATGCCGTATTGCTCGGTGTATCCGATGGATAGGTTGGCCCGTTCGGTGGAGCGCTCGGTTACCTTGATACTCAGGTCCACCTCATCCTCATCCACGGGCAGGACATTGGGCTCCACGTTATCGAAAAAGTTCAGGATCCAGACATCCCGCTGGCTGCGACCCAGCTTCTCATAGCTGAAAATATCGCCGGGATGGATGCGCAGTTCCCGCCTTACCACGTAGTCCCGGGTCTTGTCATTGCCCGTGATGTTGATAAAACGGACAGCTACTTTCTGATTCTCGACAATGGAAAATACCACATCGATTGAATCTTTGCCCACGGGATATTCCACCGGCTCTACCCGGGAGTATAAGTACCCCTCATCCATATATACCGGGTGCACCCGCTGTGAAACCGCGATTTCGAACCGCTCCTTATTATACAAGTCGCCCTTTTTAAAACCCAGCGCCCGTTCCAGCTCCTCGTCTGTGTGTAGAGTATTGCCCTCCCAGGTGAAATTTCTATAGTAATACTGGACGCCCTCATAGATATCGATCACCAGCTCCAGTCCCTTGCCGTTCGGAGTAGCAATCACCGTATCCTTCAACACCCGTCCATCCCGATAACCGTGGTCGTGGTAGAAGGCCTCAATATTGAATAGATCCTCCCGGAATTTGTCCCGGTCTAAAGGGCTGCGCCAGAAGGTGTACCAGTGCCAGCTTTTAGTTTCCTTCAATTGCCGCCGCAGGCGAAAATCTGAAAAGGCCTCGTTGCCATTAAAATGGACCCGCCTCAATTTGACCTTTTTATTCTCGGTGATTGAAATGACCAAAACCCGCCCATGGGTCCTGAGGCCCGGTTCCTGATCTGTTGTAATCTCCACATTGAGATAACCGTCGTCGTGATATAATCGCTTGATTTTACGTACTGCCTCGGAAACGGCATAATCGGTCATGATTTGGGGCGAACGTAACTCAATCTCGTCTTCGATTTTGTTCTTACTGATTTTTCGATTGCCCTTGAGTTCTATTTTTTCCAGGGAAGGGTATTCTTGCACCACAATGCGCATAATAACCCCGGAATCGGTCTCCGCCTCCTGGTAGACCTGGATATCACCAAAAAATCCCAGTTCCCAAAGCCTTTGAATGCCACGCTGAACATCCAGGGCGGTCACCGACCGGCCGGGATACAGTCTGCTGGTACTGCGGATCACTCCCGCCGAGGCCCGATCATTGCCTTCCACCAGCACCTGGGCCAACTCCAGGGTGGGCAGTGCTTGAGCCCCTGTTATCACCGGAAGCAACAGTGCCGGAAAGAGTAAGAATATCTGAGGTAGTTTCACTAGCTATTGACTGTTGAATGAACCTGTTCGCTGATCAGGCCAAAACGACGTTCCCGCTGTTGATAAAGCTCGATGGTATGGTAAAGTTCCTGCTGGCGGAAATCGGGCCACATGGCATCGGTGATGATCAGCTCGGAGTAGGCGGATTGCCAGATCAAGAAATTGCTTAGCCGTGTTTCGCCACCGGTGCGGACGATCAGGTCGGGATCAGGCAGTCCGGCAGTATACAGATAATCGGAAAACAGCTCCTCGGTAACCTGTTCGGGTGTCAGGTTGCCGGCCAGCCCAGCCTTCAGCAACCGCTGGATGGCCGTCAATATTTCCTGCCGGCCACCATAACTTAAAGCCAAGTTGAGATTTAATCCATTATTGGCGGCGGTCTGTTCCATGGCACTGTGAAATTCCTGTTGGGCTATTTCCGGTAAATCATCCAGCCGCCCAATGGCAGTCAAACGGACATTATTGTCCATGAGCTCCCGTACCTCGGCTCGGATGGTGGAGACCAATAGGCGCATCAGCGCATTTACTTCCGAGCGTGGTCTTTTCCAATTATCAGAGCTGAAAGTGTACAGGGTAAGTACATCGATTCCCAGTTCACCGCAGGCCCGGGTAATCTCCCGGACCGATACCACCCCCTCCTTGTGTCCCGCCACCCGAGGCAAACCCTTGTTCTGGGCCCAACGGCCATTTCCATCCATAATGATCGCCAGGTGGGTGGGTAGATCGCCATTGGCGATGATACGCTCCTGGATTCCTATGAGAGCTTCAGTATTCATCTAAGAAATTCAAGTTAAGTTACATTTCACTCTGATCCAAGGCAACCTAAGCCTCTCGATCAGGCAGGCCCTTAGGCTACTCTGCTACGGCGGGTATGCGATGATCCGCTGCTGTTTCCCAAAGTCCCTCCATTACAGCTGCGGCGATTTGCTTGAATTCGTGAGTCACCGGCGTGTCCGGATAGCCGAACACATATGGTTCCCCGGAGTCCGACGCAATCACCAGCTCCGGGGACAGCGGTATCCGGCCCAACAGGGGTACTTGAAGTCGCTCACTTTCTTCCTGTCCTCCACCGCTGCGAAAAATCGGCACATCGGCTTGGAATACACCTTGGTCATCGGCGACCAGTTGGTCAATCTCACCCAGTCCGGACATCTCTATTATAGCTCCGGGCACTAGCTCTCCGGCGGCGTCACGCACCACCCCTCGCAGCGGCAGACCAGACATATTCTCAATCACTCCCAGTACCCGGGTGTTGACGGTGGCGAACATGTCGGCCCCCTTGCGCACATCCAATAGAGCCAGCTGCTGTGGCGTAGTGACGATTACGGCGCCACTGAGGGCCACCTGTTGCACCAAGGTCAGTTGGATATCACCGGTGCCCGGGGGCAGATCGAGCACCAAGTAGTCCAACTCGCCCCAATCCACATCCGTGAAGAACTGCTGGGTCATTTTCGCCACCATGGGACCGCGCCAAATAGTCGGGGCTTGATTACCGCTGATCAGGCCGAATGACATGACCCTCATACCATATCGTAGCAACGGGATGATTTGCTGTTTCTCATTGAGCTTTGGCCGATCACTAACGCCCATGATAAGGGGCAGGCTCGGCCCGTAGATGTCCAGATCCAGGATGCCCACGCTGGCCCCGGTGAGCGATAGGGCAGCAGCCATATTAACCGCTACGGTGGATTTGCCCACCCCGCCTTTACCACTGGCTACCGCAATGGTGAATTTTACCCCCGGGATACTTGAGGCTTGCTGCCCCGGACCTTGTTTGGCCTGTTCACGGCCACTAGGTTTAGGAGCATTAATAGTCACCTCGACCTCGCCAGCCTTCAACTGCTCAATCAGGGCACTCTTTACCGCCTGGGACAGCTTGGCTTTTTGGTCATCATTAGTTGTGGCCGCTTCGAGAGTCACCTGAATGCTATCCCCGGTGACAGCGACTTCGGAAACCATCCCAAAAGAGACAATGTCTCTGCTGAACCCGGGGTAGTTCACAGTTTTCAAAATATCCATGATTTCATCACGGGTCATGTTTTTCTATGCTCCTTTAAAGATCAGACGACTTAGAATTGCGAATAAATAGGGGGGACTGTCCACAGCAGGTTCGCGTGCAGGAAGCGGCTGCCCGGTAGGTAACAACCGTATCATCGGTAATGCTTGATAGTCTGTCTAGGCTGAAAACTCCCGGCCAAAGAATTCATAGTTGATCTTAATATACTTATTCCATTCCTCCGGCACCGCGTCTTCCTCGAAGATCGCCTCTACCGGACATTCGGGCTCACAGGCCCCACAGTCAATACACTCTTCAGGGTCAATATACAACATGTGACCGGCAGGATCATCGCCCTTCTCCCAACCTTCATCGGGGTGGATACAATCGACCGGGCATACTTCCACGCAGCCGTAATCGCAGGTATCAACGCATGGCTCCGCGATAATGTAGGTCATCAGAACTCTCCTCCTTAGAAATTGTTATCCAACGGTAAAATGGGATCATTTGGAATCCCAGGCCTTCAAAGTTACTTTTGCCTCCTGATCCTGATCAATCAAAATCGGATTCTATATTGTGGCATCACAGGACGGTTATGCGGAAATTTACTGCCGCAATGATCCCCCGAATATTTAAAAATCGCAACCTGGTGTTGCTCTGGATCGGCCACATTATCTCCCATGGGGGCGATGCGATCTACCAGATTGCCCTCCCCTGGCTGGTGCTGGAGCTCACCGGCTCCAAAACTACCACCTCACTGGTAGCGGTTAGCGCTTACCTGCCGGCGGTGTTGTTCAGCCTGTTTTCGGGGGTACTGGTCGACCGGTTTGACCGGCGCCGGGTGATGATGTTTTCCGACGGGGCCCGCATGTTACTCATAGCGCTACTGGCGGTCTACCTGCTTAAGGGAGGAACGTCGCCGGTTGTTTTAGGTATTATCGCCTTCCTGGTGGCCACTTTTGCCACCTTGTTTTATCCAGCCCGCGACGCCCTGGTACCGGACCTGGTGACCCCTGACCGTTTAACGACGGCCAACGCCTTTATTTCAACTTCCGGCCAGTTCGCCCACCTGGCCGGGCCGGTCCTGGCGGGGGCGTTGGTGGCCCTGGTGGGAATCTATCACCTATTTACCCTGGATGCCATCTCATTTGCCGCCAGCTTGATCTGCCTGGCGATGATCACTTTCCGGCAGGCTATTCCTCGCAAGGTCCGGACCGGGACCGCTAGCCACCTGTCGGATATGATGGCCGGGCTGCGGTTTGTCCGGCGGGAACAGGCATTGGGATTATTGATACTGCTCACCGCTGTCAATAACCTGTTCATCATGGGACCGGCGATTGTGGGTACCCCTATTTTCGTCAGGGAGGTGCTGCTGCTGGACTTCAAGGCCTTCGCTGTGATCGAAGCCTTTATGGCCGGCGGGATGCTGATCGGTTCCTTGGTGGTGTGGCGCCTGGGCCGGGAGGTGAACCCTTCGGCCGTGCTTTTCACCGGCATGATCTTGGACGGGATCACCTACAGTTTGCTTTTTCTGGTCACCACTTATACCCAGACCTGTATGTTGCTCCTTATTCACGGTATCGGCATCCCTATGATCACCATCTCCCGCACCACCATCATCCAGCGGGCGGTCCCCGGGCATTACCGCGGCCGGGTGTTTTCCATGGTCAACCTGTCAGTGATGGGACTCACGGCCATCTCCGCTGGTCTGATTGGCCCGCTGGCGGAGGTATTTCCCATCGGCGCCATTTTCCTGGCAATAGGTATGGGGGCTGCTCTATGCGGCCTGATTGGCCTGGGCCATGGCGGCATGATGAAGTTGGTTCCGGCGGCTACAGCGGAGTAAACTAGCCTATGCGATTAGTCCTGGTGCAAAATAAACCGTTGTTGGGCCAGGTGTCAAAAAACCTGGCTGCGGTGCGGGCACTGGTGGGAGAGACACCCTTCGACTTGCTGGTATTGCCGGAACTGTTTGCCACCGGCTATTATTTCAATAGTCGAGACCAGGTGGATCGACTGAGCGAGGGAGTTCCAGATGGCCCGACGACCATTTTCCTACAGGAGTTGGCGGCTAATCGGGGCGGTTTCGTCTGCGGCGGACTGGTGGAGCGCTCCGGCAGCCAACTATACAATTCGGCTGTGTTAGTGGGGCCGGAAGGGGTGCTGACCGTATACCGCAAGTTGCATCTGTTTTTCGAGGAGCAACTGTGGTTTACTGCGGGTGACCAGCCCCCGGTGGTACACGATCTGGGTTTCGCCCGGGTAGGCCTGATGATCTGCTATGATTGGCGTTTCCCGGAGGTGGCCCGCGGCCTGGCCCTGCAGGGGGCCCAACTGCTACTGCACCCGGCCAACCTGGTGCAGCCCTACTGCCAGGAGGCCATGATCACCCGCTGCCTGGAGAATGGCCTGTTCGCCGCCACAGCCAACCGGGTGGGCATCGATACAAAATTAGACGGTGAACAGTTGCAATTCACCGGCCGCAGCCAGGTGATAGCCCCCGACGGCCAACGGTTATGTTCCGCCGCGGTCCATGAGCCTCAGATACTGGGGGTTGATATTGACCCGGCCCAGGCGGATGACAAGCAGGTTACGCCCTACAACCACCTGCTGGCCGACCGCCGCCCGGAGCATTACCAGGCCCTGCTCGATAACCGATAACCTACTCATATTACGGAGGAAACGCCCATGTCCTGGATAGATCGCCTGCATAAACGCCTGGACTCCCTGCCGCCTTTTCCCGGATGGACCCGTTGGCCGGTTGTGGCCGGCAGGATATTGCTGGGGATAATGTTTATCTTCTCGGGCCTGGCGAAGGTAATGGACGCCCAGACCTTCTTAAACACCCTGCCGCTGTACAATGTGCCGGACTGGACCAGCGTGCCGGCGGCGCTGATGCCGGCGGTTGAGGTGGCCCTGGGTGTGGCGCTCCTGGCCGGCATGGCCCCGGCCCTGATAGCACTGAGCACTATAGGCCTGTTAGCCGCATTTTCGGTCCTACTGGTGGCCGGTATATTAGGTGGCGAGTTGGAAACCTGCGGCTGTTTTGGCGCTTACCTCCAGACCAGCCCCCAACTGGCCCTGGTACGGAACCTGGTGCTGGTTCTGGTGGCCCTGGCGGTATGGTATTACCACCGGCGGGAGGAAAGCAGCTGGCGGGCCTGGCAAGTGGGGCTGCTCATGGCAGTGCTACTGCTGGCGGGGACCTACACCGGCTATACCATCCAGGCACCGGCCCAGGACGACTCGTTGGCCCAGGTGGGGGAGTTGTTCCCAATTGAAGGCCTGTTTGAGGAGGAATTCCCGCTGGAGGGAGAGAACCTGGTGTTTGTCTTCGCCGTCAATTGCGAACATTGTTGGAACGCGGTGAACA
>JACZSB010000471.1 GCA_022574435.1 Fidelibacterota bacterium | reverse complement strand
AGGAGGTGATCAACAAGGATTACATTCACTCCTCGTCGCAGGTGATCAGCTACTTGCGGCATCATCTCAAAAACCGCAACCGCGAACTGTTCATGATCATCCTGCTCAACGGCCGCAACCAGATCATCGACCTGGTAAACCTGTTCGAGGGTACCCTCACCACCAGCGCCGTCTATCCCCGGGAGGTGATCAAGGTGATCCTGGAGCGCGACGCGGCGGCTGTGATCTTCGTGCATAACCACCCTTCGGGAAACCTGACTCCCAGCAAGGACGACTTCAGTATCACAAAAAGATTGAAAGCGGCCTGCAAGAATATCGATGTGCACGTGCACGACCATTTGATTATCGGCGGAAACGACTACTACTCATTCGCCCAGAAGGGCAAGCTGTAGCCACTGCCCGGACCGGGATCTAGCCCAGATCGGGTAATACCCCTAGCGCCGATTGAATTTATATTTGACAGTATGCTCATATGCACATAAGTTGAGCCCGGTAGTCGTTTTAAAATCCGCACCTTTGGTAAATTAGTTACTTTTAGGGAGTCCCAAGCATGCTCGAGCGTTCCAGTTCCAGCTCTAAAGTCAGCTACCCGGTGTTGGAGAGCACCCAGCACCATTTGGCATCATTGGCCGAATTGCCCTCCCTGGCCCGGGTCTTCAGTCTGCTGGGCGACCCCACCCGCCTGAAGATCCTGCTGAGCCTGGCCCACGCCAAGGAATTGTGTGTCTCCGACCTGGCGGATATCCTTAAGATGGAAACCTCGGCCATCTCCCACCAGCTGCGCAAGTTGCGCGACGGCGATCTGGTGACCACCAACCGTGAAGGGCTTACCATTTATTATCGGTTAAATACTCCTGCCATCCGGGAAACCCTGGCCATTGGCCGGGCCCTGTTGGTGGAGGCCGCTGAGGCGGGGAGGTAGGCAGCCCCACTGCCAACTACTCCTCGCTATTTGATCACCCACAGCTCCTCCTGCGGCTCCCCCAGCATTTCGTAGCCCTCCTCGGTAACCAGGATATCCTCCTCCAGGCCGAAGTTGACGTAGCCCCCCAGCCTTGGTTCGTCGATGTACAGGGCCGGCTCGATGGCCATGGTCATCCCCGGCTCCAGGGGGGCGAAGGCCACGCTGCCGTAGCGCTCCGGCCAATCGGGGGCCGGCAACGGACCGATATCGTGCACCTGCATCCCGATGGAGTGCCCGGCGCCGTGGGGGTACTCCTCGTAGCCCCGGCTCACCAGCAGCGACCGCCCGGCCTTGTCGACCTCAGTGGCCGCCACACCCGGCTTGATGGCTGCCAGGGCCGCCAGGTTGGCCGCTTTCATATCAGCCCATAGCCGCAGGACGAAATCCGGCGCTTTTCGCTCCCCCTTACGCAGCACGTAGGCCGTGCGCTGGATGTCCGATGAGTAGCCCCGCACCTTGAAGCAGATATCGGCCCGCAACAGGTCCCCCGGCTGGATCACCCGGTCGCTCGGTTCGGAGTGCCCCCGCATGGGACCCGCCACAATGCTAAAGCACGACTCCTCCATGCCCAGCTCTTCAGCCCGGCGGCGCAGGTAGTCGGCCACATCGTTCTCGGTGGTCTTCCCCGGCTTGATCACTTTACTGGTGAATGCTTCCCGGAGGATCAACTGGGTCTTTTCCGCCGCCTCCCGCACGGCCGCGATCTCCGCCGGCAGCTTGCGGCTGAACAGCGACAGGATCAACTCCTCCGAGGATGTGAACCGCGGGCTATATTCCGGCAGCACCTCCACCAGGTAATCGAACAGCCCCGTCGTCAGGCCGTCCGCCATGGGTACGTCCCGGGAGCGGTTCACGGCGATCACCCGGGGGTCCAGCTGCGCCATAATCTGCTGCAGGTGGGGCCGCACCCCTTCCTGCTTGTACGAGATCACCGTATCGTACAGCGCGCTGCTCTCCAGGGGCGTGACATCATAGGAGGCGGCGATGGCCACCCGCCGGTAGTTGCCCTGGCGGTCGTGGGCGAATATGAGGGCCGCCCGGGCCACCATGTGGCTGCTG
>JACZSB010000470.1 GCA_022574435.1 Fidelibacterota bacterium | reverse complement strand
TTCTGACTTTTGATGAATTAATATTGATAGCGTCACACTTCCACTGACCATAGCCCTGCTTGGCTCCGGAATCACTGCCAAGGCCGCCCCGGGAATCGTAGGCAATAGTTGCCGTTGAACTCACTCCTCCCTGCCAGTCTCCAGCATGCCTGGTCTCTTCATTGCCTTGAAAAGTGCCTGCCGTTGCCCATGGTTTGCAGGTGTGCTGCAATTCATCTGAAATTGAGTTTGTTGGAACCCGGATCAAACCCCTGGGCAGCCCGGTTTCTCGATTAATTACATTGTATTTCAATGAGTTGTGGTTATTGAGCAGTAACAGGAACTCATCATGTGTCAATTCCAGGGGGCTGGTCTCGAGGGTTGAAATGTTTTCTGCGGGATATATGTCAGATGGTCGATCAAGAGCTCTTGGTTGGTCAAGGCTGATCGCTAGAACCACATTGGAATACCTGACTTTCATTTCACCGGCGCTCGGCCCACTTGTTGAGGCAATATTTAGTTCTTGAGCATACCCCATAGTTCCCAACAAGGCAGCCAAACCAATTTTTAAACCCGAGAGTCTCAACAGGGCTTCGTCCCCGTGTTTTGAGGTATCATCACAAAGAGCCGCTTCAGGCTATCGTACGACTCCAGCCTTCTGGATAAAAGCTGCTGCTTGCTACGCTTTCCCATTGCGCCTTAAACCTGCGCGACCTAAGCTTTAGAGCGAGGGAAATAACTGCCGCCCCCTGAATGCCATACAAAGACCAAGGGGGCGGCAAGATGCGGGACAACAATTGTCATACCCACATAATTATTTGTACTTTTTAGAAAGGGTACTCCCCCTACTCCAAATATAATATACGCACTTAAGTGCGTAATATCAATAATAATGTGCATGATCCGGCGTTAAGATTAAAAAAAATCAGGGGGATAAGAGGCTTGTCCCAATATGAGTTCGCCCGATCCTTGAAGGTTTCACTACGATCATACCAGTATTACGAGAGTGGAGCACGGCCCTTACCCGTTGAGCTGTTGCATCGGCTGGCGGAACTGGGGATCAATGTCCATTGGATAGTGACTGGGGATGGCGCCAGGAATCTTCCACCTCAAGAAGAGATTGAAAAAATAAAGGCTACGGCAGACTATTGGCACGCTAATTATCTGAAGTCTGAGGCCACCTTAAAACTCGTCCGTATGCAGGTGCGGGAGAAATATGGGGGAGAGTCGGTAGAATGGATTCCTGATCAGCTGACAGCATCACCGGAGAAAGAGATGAAGGATCAGCTTCCCGCGAGCACGAGTAACACGGTGACCGAACGGAAGAAAAAGCGAAAATAAGACAGCCGTATTCCGGGAGGTCAAGGCGCTGCCTAAGTCACTCGAGCCTGTTTTCATGTGCCAGCCGGTGCGGGTTAACCTCATGATCTTGCTAAACCACTATGGGTCCGTGGCTCGGGTTTTAGATCAGGCGAATACGTCCAGCCGTATTCGGGTACGGCTCCCGGGTCAGGTTTTGCCTCCACCGAACATGGCCTGGACCGTGGCGTTGATCGATTCCTTTTCGTAGCCCTTTTCCAGCAGGTCGTGGATGTAGTTTTTCTCCTGGATGGCCGTATCGCAGCCGCAAACCACCAGCTCCTTATCACCGCAATTACCGCAAGCACAGTAGAAGTCCCGGGCAATATCCAGGACGGCACTGCTATATACCTGAGTGGCAGTCGCTGCGCCTGGAGCCCGTGAGGGGGCGGATTGATCGATCAGCACTGTACTGAGCAGCATCCCCAGCACTATCAGGGCCGCCGCTCCCATGTACATCGGCAGTGGCTTGAGTGCTCCGCCGCCGGCAGAGTTTTTACGAGTAGCCATTGTCTTCTCCTGTTCCGTCAAAGCTGTTGGTGGAGCCCAGCGCCAACCTGTTTACTCGGGTACTTTGCAGCAATCGAGTAATTTGGCGTAGGCCTGGGCATCGGCCAGGGTCTCATTGGCCTGGTAGCCCAGTGCCGCTCTGGCCTTTTCCACGTCCAGCCGGCTACGTTTATCACCGT
>JACZSB010000469.1 GCA_022574435.1 Fidelibacterota bacterium | reverse complement strand
CCCGCCCTGGCCCTGGGCGGACCCACGGGGAGTCCCGGGCAGGCCGATAGCGGGATGGACATCCTGCCCAGCACCGCTTGCAGCGGGATAGGGACGGGATTATGCGCCTAAATTTTTCAGTAGCAGCCCCGCCTACGGCGGGACTATGGATATTATTTTAATAAAAGCCCCGCCGCCGCCTTTGGCGGGACTATGCGCCTAACTATTTTAAAAGCAACATCTTACGGGTGTACATACGGCCTTGCGCCCGGAAGACGGCAAAATAGATCCCCGTGGCTACGCCGTTTCCATACCTGTCGCGGCCATCCCAGACCACCTCAAACCGTCCCAGGTCCTGCCATCCTTCATACAGGGTGGTGATCTCCTGGCCCAGCAGGTTGTAGATCTTCAGCGACACCGGCGCCGGGCGGATCAGGCTATATTGCAGACGGGTGGTCGGATTAAAAGGATTGGGATAGTTTTGCGCCAGGGCAAAGTCAACCGGCAGCTGCGCCAATACCTCATCCACTGCCTGGTCCACATATTCCGCGCTGCCCGCCATCACCTTCAGATAATAGGGATAGCGCTCGCTATAACCGGTAATGGCAGCTGGGACTTCACCGGCGGTAAGATCATATACGGCCCGTTGCTGGAGATCCATCAGCACAACCTTGTTCCCAGCCGGTAAGTCGCCCTCCAGCTGGGTGGTCAGAGCAATGGGCCCGGTGGAATTCTTGGTGCGCAGTTGCAGGTCCCAGGTCCCGTCGGTCTCCTCCCAGGAGCGAATGTCCGACGATAACGCGGTTAGATTCCCGCCCCACTCCGGCCGTTCCATGACCAGGGTAATGTAACCATCGATAAAAGGTGGCTCGGGAGCATCAAAGCGGTCCAGCTGCTCACTGGCCCCCTTAATCCGCCCGATGGAGTTGGCTATATCGGTGTAGTACTCACCTTTGACGGCCAAGTGCATCAGCCAGCCGTCCAGTTGTTCAGGTTCGGTGGCCTTAGCCAGCAGCAATGGCCCCGGCACGGCGCTCAAGATCAAAGTTTCGGCATCGAGACTCCTATTATAGACCGCATAACCACCCCAAGGTTCCATGGTGCCCTGTTCGGCGGACCAACCGGAACCATCATAAGTAATGGGACCGAAGAACCGCCCATCGAATGTTGATGAAAGGTCAAACGGGAACGGATTGCCGATCAGATACCATGTTTCCGGTTCCATGTCGATTTCGAAGCCGTCCAAGTCTTTGCTCTGGCCGGCCGTCAGTTTGAAGTTCAGACCGGATTTAAGCCTCTGGTTGATCCAATAACCTACACCGGCCAGCAGATTACTGGGGGCGGCATAACTACCAGTGTTGCTGTTAAAGGCAAACACTTTCCAGGTAAAATCACCTGATTCCACGCCCAGTTCATCACCGATGTTGAGGCTCAGGGAACTATTGGTCAAGAAACCGGGCGCCGAGAACAAGCGCCAGGTGCTGTCGGGTATGCCGTTGGTACTAGTGAACATGCCTGGCAGAGTACCGCTATCCAGGGTTTCAGCGGGGTAACTCACCGGCACCGATAGCGGTACGGTAAGCGTGTCATTATTGGCCCCGTCAACCGCTTTGATCTGCACCAGCAGCCCGGTGAATCCTATATCGCTGCCAGGGATGGTATAGCTGTACTCGCCAGGATCGCCTTCCAGCATGATCCTGAAGTAATTTGCAATTCTGAGGGCGAGCCCAAGTCCTCCATCAAGAGCATCGCGGAGGCGTACGGGGATCCTGTCGTCGGCCTTGTTGGTAGGCATTCTCTGCTTCCCAAGCACTTCGAAGACCCCACGGTCCTACGCGCATTTACAGATCGGTGCGTCGAGTTCCAACTAGATCATCTGCGCAGCTTCATGAAGGATGCCGATGCAGCCAAGTACTTAGACAATAAGGAGATCAGGCCTCCGTATGCCGTTGTTGCACCTTACTTTGTTCTCACGGAGACGACCTATGAACAGTGGTTGCCCACTTGCGTCGAAGCTGCAAAACACACGCGATCGAAGGTTGGCGGCGGAGGGGACCCAAAGG
>JACZSB010000468.1 GCA_022574435.1 Fidelibacterota bacterium | reverse complement strand
ATGCAGCCGATCCTGGGCCTGATCGGCTTTCCTCCCGAAAACCTGCCGTTGGCCCTCATGCGCCCCCTGTCGGGCAGTGGCTCCCTGGCACTGCTATCCGACCTTGTGACCGAATATGGCGTGGAATCGATCTACACCCGCATCGGCGCCACCATGTACAACTCCTCGGAGACCACCTTCTACGTGCTGGCGGTCTACTTTGGTTCGGTGGGCATCCGCCGCACCCGCCACGCGGTGCTGGCAGGCCTGCTGGCTGATTTGGCCGGGGCATTGAGCGCCGTCTTTTTCTGTAAGTTGCTGTTCGGGTAATTTGGTTAGCGGTCGCCTGGGTAATAGCCCCGGAAATGCCGCCCGGTTGGCCTCCCGCCATTCGCCGGCGTTAATATCGTTGACTAAAATGGGAGGATCAATCGATGAGTGCCAGCCAGACCGAGCAAGAGAACGCCTGGGGATTTCACACTAAAGCTGCCCAAACCTATCACGATGGTCAGCGGGCGAACCGGCCCTTGAGCATCCCCATAGTGCAGGCCACCACTCACCAGGTGGAGAGCGGGGAGCAGCTGGGCCGGCTGTTCACTGCCGGAGCCGATACATTCTATACCCGCTTCGGCAACCCCACCGTCACGGCCACGGCCCGCAAGGCGGCCCTGCTGGAAGGCGCCCAGGACGCCCTGATATTCTCCTCCGGTATGGGCGCCATCACCACCGCCCTGCTGAGCGTGCTGAAGGCCGGCGACCACGTGGTGGCCCAGCGCGACATCTTTGCCCAGACCTTCAAATTCCTCGATACTATAGCCCGCGACCTGGGTATCGAAACCGACTTTGTGGATGCCACCGACCTGGCCCAGATCACTGCCGCGGCCAAGCCGGAAACGGCCCTGATCTATATCGAGACCCCCTCCAACCCGCAGCTCAAAGTGATCGATATACGGGCCGTGGGCGCTATCGCCCGTAAGCGCAAGGTACACCTCTTTGTCGACAGCACTTTTGCCAGTCCCTATCTCCAGAATCCCCTGGCTTTGGGTGCCTCGCTGGTGCTGCACTCGGGCACCAAGTTCCTGGGCGGCCACTCCGACCTGCTGTGTGGTGTGGCGGCCGGCGACACCCCCCTGCTGGCCCGTATCCGGGAGGTGCAGATATTGCTGGGCAACATCATGGACCCCCACGCCGCCTGGCTGCTACTGCGCAGCCTGAAGACCCTGGGGGTGCGGGTGCAACGCCAATGCGACACGGCCCTGGAACTGGCCCGCTTCCTCGACTCCCGCCCTGAGATCGCCCGGGTGCACTATCCCTGGCTGGACAGTTCGCCCTACAGCCGGTTGGCCCACCAGCAGATGCGCGGTGGTGGCGGCGTGCTCTCCTTCGAAATGGCCGGCGGCGGCGAGGCGGCCCACACCTTTGTGGATGCCCTTCGGCTGATCCCCACTGCCACCAGTCTGGGCGGCGTCGAGTCGATCATTGAAATCCCCGCCGACCTCGATTTCTCGTCGAAGGAATTGGGCGCTGCCGGCAGTGAGGTCGCGGTCGATCCCGGCCTGGTACGCCTATCGGTGGGGCTGGAGGATGGGGAGGACCTGCAGGCGGACTTGGAGCGGGGGTTGAGGGGCGTCGGATAGATGGAGTAACTCGTCGGGGCGTATCACACTACTTAAGCCAGACGCCTCTGGTAGGGCTGCTGGTTTCGCGGCACAACTCCCGTCCGGTCAAGGAACGGGGTTGGGATTGACAGTGAGATATATTCCCTATCACGTCAAAAAGCCTACTAACTTAAGCAATTCTTGCAGATAAGTTGTGCGTTTACCATTATTCCGTCTAATATATCATCAGGTATCTCTACATTATGGCTTAAGTTCAGTGTCAAGTGAGGTTTTAACGGCCTGCGATGTTTCTTTATAAATACTAGTCATGCGCATAGGAGGATATGAATATGGCAATCTTTGGAATCGGTGCTTACTACGATCGCGATGTGTCGGGTGACTTCTTAGAGCACAATTGCGCCTGCGTCGGCTGGTCCGAGGCCGATGCGCCGCCGGCCCATGCGATAC
>JACZSB010000467.1 GCA_022574435.1 Fidelibacterota bacterium | reverse complement strand
GGGACATCACCGCCACCACCCATTTTATTTCCAGCGACGAGATTCGTCACATTCCAGTCAAGTCCTTCATTGAGATTGTGGAATTACAGCCGGGCGTGGCTGCCGGGCACATCCGCGGTGGCCGCAGGACGGAAGTACTTTATATGGTAGACGGCCTGCCCATCGAGGAAGCCATTGAAGGAATAGTGGGGTCCGATATACCCAGCAGCGCCATTGCCGAGATGTCAATCCAGACCGGGGGGTTCAGCGCCGAGTATGGTAACGTAATGTCAGGGGTAGTCAATATTATTACTAAGGCGCCAGCCGCTACTTTCAGCGGATTGGTGGAATGGGACTACCTGGATCCCCAATCGAATCCAGCACCTTTTTCCAACCGGCGGATCGGTGACCACTTCCTGGAAATGAATTTCACCGGTCCCCTGGGACGCAATTTGAAATTTTTCATGGCCGGCAACCTGATCGCTCCCAATTCTCGCTGGCGAGACGAGTTGTTTGGCAATCGCCACGTAGTGCTTAACTCCGAGGAGAGCTATAGCTACAACTTTATTGGCAAGTTAACCTTCCATCCCATAGAGCAGTTGAAAATCTCCTCCCAGGGGCTGTTATCGCTGTGGTCCTGGCGAGAGTACGACCATAAATGGAAGTACAACCTGGAAGGGCTGCCTTCCCGCAGCAAGCAGAGCTATCGCCTCAGCCTGACCGCCATTCACACACTTTCACCGCGTACTTTCTACGAACTGCGCCTCAGCCGTTACGACGTGCTCAAGTCGATCAACGGCCAGTCCTTCCAGGACGCACCCAACCTGACCTTTGAGGACTATAATGGTGATGGTAAAAGCACTCCGGCCGACTGGCGCGGCTTCGTGATTGCCGGCGTACTGCCCTGGTGGCTCGATCACCAGGAAGTGCATAATATCCTCAAGTTTGACTTCATCAGCCAGATAAACGCCAACCACCAATTGAAAGCCGGATTGATGTACGAAGGCTTTGACCTGTATAAAAAGAATGTTCAGATCAAGTACATTAGGTCCTACGACCCCAAGTTTCCCTTTTATATTACCTACGACACCGAATACGATTACCGGCCCTGGCGAGGCGCACTGTTCATCCAGGATAAGATCGAGCTAGAAGGCTTAGTAGCCAACCTGGGTCTGCGGTATGACTACTTCGACCCCACCGCCCAGCGGCCGGCCTTGGAGGAACAGATCTTCGGGGACCGAAGTGAGTGGATCCTCGATTCCACTGCCATGGTGCCCGCATCGCCAAAAAGCCAATTCAGTCCCCGGTTGGGGTTGGCCATACCGGTGGGACCCACCGACGTCTTACAGGTGAGCTACGGCTACTTCTTCCAGCTGCCGGCCTTCGACTACCTCTACACCAACAGCAATCTGAACACCGCCACAGGTTTCTCGCCACTGGGCGACCCGGACTTGAAACCGGCCCGCACGGTCATGTGGGAGGTGAGCTACAAGGGGCAGCTAAATGAGTCTACCATCTTCGATGCCACCATATTCAACAAGGATATCTCCAACCTGGTGGATGCCAACACCTATAAGAACCAACGCCCGGAGGACATTTTCCGCAGCTCGGGATATACCCGTTTCGTCAACCTGGCCCTGGCTAACATCCGGGGCTTCGAGCTGTACCTGAAACGCTCATACAGCCAACGAGTATCGGGCAAGATCAGCTATACCTTCATGGTCGCCAAAGGGACCGGGTCGTCCGAGTTCGAGAAGTTCGATTGGACCGAGCGGGGCTACCAAGTGCCTGTCGATCAGTATTATCTCAGTTGGGACCAGCGGCACACGGTGGTGGTGAACATGGACTTTCGCAGCCGGCACAACGGTTGGCTAAACCTCCTGTGGCGCTGGAACAGCCCCCTGCCCTATACCAAGAACATGGGCCCCACCACCGAGCCCAACAACACCCGCATGGCCCCCACCACCACCCTGGACCTGCGCATGAACCAGGACTTTTCCCTGGGCCGGGGCACCGGTTTCGTATATTTCGAGATGCTCAACGCCGGCGACCGGGAGAACGTGCTGTG
>JACZSB010000466.1 GCA_022574435.1 Fidelibacterota bacterium | reverse complement strand
GCAGGGAAAGCTCTTCTAACTGGGTCTCGACCGCGGTCTTGCGGGCACCGTAAATGCGGTAGCCCTCGAAGTCTTTCTGTGCGGATATGGGGTCTATGGAATCGTCGGCCAGCCGAGCCCAGTAAATATCGACCTGTTGGCTTCTGATGTCCAGGTACACCCGGGGCGCCAGTGGCGGCTCCGGCAGAATATAGCGGTTCAGCGCCGGGTCGTCATTTTTATTCTCACCGGGATCGAGCACATTGTTGCGATTGACGTCCTCACCGTCATAAGTCTTCTGGGCCCAGTCGGCGTTGACATACAGGTTGGCACGACGTTTCGGGGAATCATCGCTGCCGGAGGCCCAGCGGGCGCCGATAATGGCGAAGACAATTGTCAGGGAATCACCCGGCGGCAGCTTCCAGGCGCTGGAATCTAGTTCGGCGGGGAGACTGCCCAACGGCCCGGCGGAGTGCATGAACAGCCAGCTATTGGGATCGGCCGGGTAGCCATCTGCTTTATACTGCTGCGGATCCACATCGGGGCCTTGGATCTTGGCGGCGGGTGTTGAAAGCTGGCTATAACGGTCGGGATCCGTCAGGGCCAGATTAAACCGGGGGTAGTCGGTGTTATTGGAGCTGGTCCAGACCCACTGGGTGAAGAAGGACCTCAAGTACGGCTGGGGGACAGTGCCGCCCAAAGTCTTCACCGCTATGTAGGACTCGGCCCAACCGTCGTCACCGTCATCGTCGTATTGGTAGCTCAAAAAGCGTTGGAAGCCCCCATCGTCGATGGTCTCATCGTAGCCGTCCAGATTATCGTACCAGGTGAACCCGCCGCCCGGCGTGTACGTACTGGTATAGTTCATATTGGCAATGGAGGCATCCATCCAGATACCGGCATAGATATTGTAGATGGTATCGGCAAGGTTCACATTCGTGATGGTGTATTCGAAGATCACGAAAGCATCGGCGAAGGAAAAGTCCCAGGCGAAGCTGCGCTGGGTGACCTCGATGCCCAGAGGCGTGTGCTTGGGGATAGTGGCCTCCGGCGGAAAAATGTCGGTATAGCGGGTAGTGAAGTCCTGATGGGATACTGCCGTGGGATTGTAGTACCGGTCCGTAACCAACGATGATTTTATGGTTAGCGGGGCCAGCGGCAGGAACTCCCACCCTTCGGAGCCCGACTCGAGCACGCCATCGACGATGGAGGTGGAGACCAACGGCTGCCCGTTCACAATACCACCGACCCACAGTCCGGCATAGGAAAAATGCTCCACCTGTTCCCGCAGCACCTGGGAATGCTGCTTGTACTGGCCTGAGGGTTGAATCTCGTTGCCAATCCTATTATAACCGTTGCCCAGCACGCCGAAATTGGTCAGCCCGATCCCCATCTGGTTGACGGATGTGTACTGCTTAAAGTCGTCCGCCACCTGGGCCGCGGCCGGCTGAAATAGTGCCAGACCCAGGGCCAACAGGCCCAGGCCCAAGCCCAAGGCCTCGAAGGGCCTCAAGGCGCCCAGAATGGTCCCGTAGGATTCCCGGCCGAAGTACTGGGCCACCACCATGGCGATCAAAACGTCCATACCGCCGGCGAACAGACCCCATGCGATTCCGAACACATAGGCTGACCACAGCGAGTTCACCATGAAAAGGTAAACAATTATCCCAGTGGTGGAGGCCATCGCTCCGACGATGCATCGCCGTGGTGTGAACTTGTCGGCCAGGTATGCCCATACGAGGTTCGCCAGCGAGAGGAAGCTGCTGAGGCTCAGAACGCCAGCCGCTTGGATAATTGAAATGCCGGCTTGTTCCCGGATATAGGGCACCATGTTGAACCCGATGCCGGAGTTAGCCGTCACCGAGAGAATTATCGTGAAGCCCACCAGCCAAAATGCCTTGGTCCGCAGGGCATCCTTGGCAGTCCATTGAGCCGCCGGGCTATCCTCGGCCCCACTCCGGCCGGCTGCCAGGCCGCTGGGATTGGCGCCGGGCCTGGGCGTGGCGGCGCCGTCCGGCAATAACCCAATGTCTTCCGGGCGGCGGCGGACCAGGCTAAACAGGAGGATCGTCAC
>JACZSB010000104.1 GCA_022574435.1 Fidelibacterota bacterium | reverse complement strand
GTCCGGCCCCGGTCTCGGTCACCAGGCGCTTGACCCCTTCCTCTTTGTTATAGAAGGCCTGGGTAACGGCGGTGTTGGGCTTGTGGCTGCCGGTGGGGCTGACCCCTTCATACTTGTAATAGATCTTGGCCGGGGTATCCAGAGCCTGCTCCAGCCGCCGGGCCCGGTAGAGCGGCGTGGGTCGCCATTGCTGGAAGATAGTGCGCACCGGCTCCGGGATCTCCACCTCGCGATCGGTGCTCACTTCCTGCATAATCAGCGCCATGGGGAAGAGGGGCGCCAGGTCGTCGGGACCGATCGGTTGCCCGGTTCCCGGGTTGAGCACAGGCGGGGGAGGCGACGGCAGGTCCGCGACGATGTTATAGAACGATTTCGGAATGTCCGTGTCGGGCAGGGTGGTTTTTATCGGTTTCATTTTAGTCCTTTCATTTTGCTTTGATCTGCTGTTGAAGTCAATGATTTTAAGAACACAGGTTTATTGCTAGCGCTGCGGACTCTCCGGCCGGTAGCCGGCAGGGCAAAGTAATAGTATGGCCCGGCTGAAATAAGGTCGATGACGGTAATAAAACATCCTTATTTGCGCTTATCACATTATATTTAGTGAACATATAGGTGGATATCTTAAACAACACCAGTGCCCCAAAGTAGGTAAAATCTGTGCAATCTTCCCTTAACCTCAAATTCTAGAAGTGGACCATGAATAACATCAAACTAATTCTCACGACCCACGACGACCTGATTCAAGCCCGGGAGCTGGCTCGCTACCTGGTTGAGCAGCGGGCAGCGGCTTGCGTTAATATAATCCCGCAATTGGAATCGGTATTCCATTGGGAAAATGAAGTGCAAACTGAAAACGAAATATTGCTGCTCATCAAAACCACTGAGACGAAGGTGGAGCAGGTTAAAGCGATACTTGAAGAGCGGCACAGCTACGATGTGCCCGAGATAATAGCTTTTAACGGCGAAGTTCTGCACCAGCCCTACATGGACTGGGTGCGGGAGTGCTTGGGGGAATTGTAAGGAAGAAGTGCGGCAATAATAACGGCGGTGGTGGCTCGGGGGCTAAATAGTGATTGCGTATAATATATATTATGTTAAGTAAATGAGGGGTGCCGCCAGCGCATGCTATCGCACCACGAAATTGACAATCCGGCCCGGGACCACTATCTCCCGTACGATCTCCTTCCCCGCCAGGTGGCGCTTGACCGCGGCCACTTCCCGGGCGGATGCCAGCACTGCCTCATCATCGGAGGTTACGGCCACTACTAGTTCCCCGCGCCGTTTGCCATTTACCGTAATTCCCAGCGTAACGGTATCCTCACGGCACAGCTCAGGATCATAATCCGGCCAGTCGCTATTAAAAACAGACTGGCGGTTGCCGGCCAGCTCCCAGAGTTCCTCGGCCAGGTGCGGCATGAACGGCGCCAACAACTGTATGAACAGTTCCCGCACTTGTACGCTGAGCGATTCTCGCCGGGCCAGCCCGTTGGCCAGCTCCATCAGCCGGCTAATGGCCGTGTTGAAGCGCAGCTGCTCCAGGTCGGCCGTCACCGAGCGAATGGTGACATGCAGCAGCCGTAAAATGGACTGATCACTCTCCTCCGACCCTGAATCCGGCAGCTGCAACAAGCGCCAGACCCGCTCCTGAAAACGGGAAAGGCCGGTGATACCGCTATCGCTCCAGTCACCTCCTTCATCATAGGGTCCCATAAACATGAGATAGGAGCGAAAGACGTCCGTGCCGTATTTTTCCACAAAACTATCGGCGGAGACCGCGTTGCCCCGGGACTTTGACATCTTGGCTCCGCCGGCAGTGATAATACCCTGGTGCCGCAACGTCTTAAACGGTTCGCTGAAGGGCAGCAATCCGGCGTCGTGCAGGGCCATGACAAAGAAACGGGCATACAGCAGGTGCATGGTAGCGTGCTCAGCACCCCCGATATACATGTCCACCGGCAGCCAGGCCGCGACCCGCTGGGGATTGAACGGGCCGTCCTTATAGCCGGCGTCAACGTAGCGCAGGAAATACCAGGCCGAGTCCACGAAAGTGTCCATGGTATCGGTGTCACGCCGGGCATTGCCTCCGCAATCAGGACAGGTGGTATTGACGAAGCTCTCCACCGTGGCCAGGGGTGAGATATCCTTGCCGCGGGCAGCGGCCAGGTCGATATCCTCGGGCAGCAACACCGGCAACTCCTTTTCGGGTACCGCCACCTCACCGCATTGGGGGCAGTGAATGATCGGTATCGGCGCGCCCCAGTAGCGTTGCCGGCTGACGCACCAATCCCTGAAACGGTACTGCACCGACCGCTTGCCTTGCCCTTTGGCTTCCAACATCCGGCTGATGCCTGCCATGACTTTTTCCGTGGTCTGACCGGTAAATTCGCCGGAATTAAGGGCCCGCCCGGTCCCGCTGTAGCACTGGTCGATGCCGTGGGGTTGCCCATCCGGTGAGACCACTTCCACAATCTCCAGGCCGAATTTCCGGGCGAACTCGAAGTCCCGCTGGTCGCTGCCCGGCACTGCCATGATGGCGCCGGTTCCATAGCTGGCCAGGACATAGTCAGCGATCCAGATAGGCATTTCGTGGTTGGTAACCGGGTTTAGGGCGTAGCCCCCGGTGAATTCACCGGTCTTTACCTGCCCCTGGGAGATCCGCTCGAGCTCGGTCTGGGCCCCGCTTTGGGCCTGGTAGGCCAGCACCTTTTCCTTGAACTCGTCAGTTGTGATCTCCCCCACCAGCCGGTGCTCAGGCGCCAGAACCATGTATGTGGCGCCATACAATGTGTCGGGCCGGGTAGTGAATACATCGATCACTCGGTCATCGGTCCCGGCCACGGGAAACATGATATTGGCCCCCTCGGACCGGCCGATCCAATTGCGCTGCATCAGTTTGGTCCGCTGGGGCCAGTCGAGATCCTCCAGCCCGGCCAGCAATTGCTCGGCATAACTGGTGATCTTGAAAAACCATTGCCGCAGCTCCTTTTGGGTCACGGCAGTGCCGCAACGCTCGCAATGCCCGTCGATCACCTGCTCATTGGCCAGCACCGTCCGGCAGCTGGGACACCAGTTCACCGGCGCCTCCTCACGCACCGCCAGCCCCATTTTAAAGAGCACCAGGAACAGGTATTGGGTCCATTTATAATACTCTGGAGTGCTGGTGTCCACGTAGCTGGACCAGTCGTACATGGCCCCGATGCCGTCCAGCTGCCGGCGCATGGTGGCAATATTGGCCGCGGTGCTCCGGGCGGGATGGACCCCCTGTTTGATGGCGTAGTTCTCGGCCGGCATGCCGAAGGCGTCGAATCCCTGGGGCTCGAAGGTATTGTAGCCCTGCATTTTCTTGAAGCGGGTCCAGGTGTCGGCCGGGCTGAAATTATACCAGTGTCCGATGTGCAGGTTGTCGCCGGAAGGGTAGCTGAACATGGTCAGGCTGTAGAGCTTCTTGCCAGGCTTATCCATAGCGGTACTGTGGGCCTTGGACTCAGCCCAACGTTTGCGCCACTTGGCCTCGACATCTTTGAAGGGGTATCTCGGGATCATTTTTAACGTAAGCACCGTGATCTCAGGAATTACTGCTAGGTGTTTCTTATTGGAAGCGATCTCTGTCTGATTCTTCTTCTGCCCACAACGGTGAACTTGCCCATCAAGATTACATCTTCCATATTCAGTAATTCTAAAAGGATATCAGCTGGCTCATGTGGCGTGGCTGGTTGGAAGCGAAAATATACAATTCCAGGCGGGGCGGTGAGCCTTTGACGGAAAGGTAACTCCCCGTAATCTCGATCAAAGGTAAGAACTATTCGTTTTTCTCGTTGGGCGTGGGCGAAAACTTCTGCGTCTATTGCTCCAGGGTTGTCTTCAACAACACTAGCTACATCATGGCTGGCAGCGCGCAGTCGTTTAATACTCGTTAGCGGGAAATTCTCATTTGCCAGAAAATCCATCAAGCCGTTTCAGCCGGCAGCGAAAACAAAATTTCCTCTTTCATATATTCTGCGGCAAAAGCAAATACGGCCACCAGACTTTCTTTTGACAACGTCGGATAGTTTTTTATGATCTGCTGCTCGCCCCATCCATTCGCATAGAGCCCCAATATAAATTCTACTGACAACCGGGTCCCTTTGACCACTGGCTTGCCCGACAAGATCTCCGAGTCTGTATGAATGTGGTCTCTCCAGCCTATTTCAGACATATGTTCATCCTCTTGAAGGGGCATTTAGGGATCATGCTTAGGTGTTATCTCGGTAATTAACGGCAACTGATGCTGATATACAGGAAACGATCGCAGCTAAATTAGCCACGGCGATACGGCGAAGGGAAAAGAAGGGCGCTAGGTCGGCGCTTTAATAGTTGGTGGTATAACGGCCCAGCGGATAGACGACCCTTGAATCCCGAGGGTGAATGGGTGTTATCGTTATGACTTCAATGCTTGTAGGAATTCGTCCACAGTTACTCCGGCCTTGGCAATCAGACTTCGCAACGTACCACGCGCCACCTCAGGATGGTTCGGAACTGATAATGTCGCGAGATGTCCTTTCTTCGTCAGGATAATGTGGCTACCTCGTTGCCGAACCACCGCCCAGCCGAATTTCCTTAAAGTCATCACAATTTCCCGCGGCTTTAATAGCGGTATCGGGGGCATCAGACATGAACCTCCACCTCCCGGGTTGCCACCGTCAAGGGCATCCCTGTTTCAGCGCGCACAGCCAAACATTCCTTGATGGCCTTTTGAATGTTTTCCTGGGCCTTCTGCTCGGTGCGACCGGCGGTGTGGTGACCGGGGTGGCGATCAAGGGCCTGATCGGCGATCCGCTCGTGTCGGGCGGGGGTGCAGTCGCGTTTTACGCCACGTTCAGCGCGAGCTCGCTGATAACACTGTTCGTAATGCTCAACTATTTGATGATGAGCCTGCAGGTCTCAAAAGACGGCCTCGATATTAAGTTCGGCATGAAGACTGCCTCGGTTGAGCGTGTTGAACTCATCGCTGTGCGGGTCGCCGACACCCGGTCGAGGATGTCTCGTGCTCTGGGCCAGGACGGTCGAAAGATTTCGCAAATGTGGACTGTTCTCGGGGTCGGCTCCGGAATTGAAATCGACGTTTTGTCCGGCAAAAGCGGCAACGGTGGCAAGACCGAAACCTGGTTTATTTCTTCTCGCGATCCCGCGAAGCTGGCCGAAAGACTTGCATCACTGATCAAGAATTCTTACTCCCTGTCAGGGGGAGAACTAGAGGACGGGCCGTCCTCGTCGTGAGAGGTACTGGTCGCGCTCGTGTGCTGTCCCTTCTCCCGGGGGAGAAGGTTAGGTTGAGGGGGAACGTGGTCGACATTACTTCGGCCGTCCACCCATAAAACCCTTGGTCGCTTCGCCAAGCGTTTCTAATTCATCGGAACATAACTGCCAGGCCATTGCAGCAGCGTTGTCCGACGCTTGTTCTGCAGACTTGACCCCGGGAATTGGCAGCGTGCCTCTGGCGACAAGCCAGTTCAGGGCGACCTGCGAGGGCGTGGCGTTGTGGGCGCTGCCGATGTCTCTCATCAGTCCGATCAAAGGCGGTAGCGATTCCAGACGATTGCGTGCCAGACGCAACCTGCGCAATAGCGGAGGCGGTGAACCAGGGCCGTACTTGCCTGTCAGCAGGCCTTCGGCCAGCGGGCCGTATGCGATCACCGAAACGCCCAGCTCCCGGCAGGCGTCGATCACGCCGTTCGCTTCTACCGATCGATTCAGCAGGCTGTAAGCGACCTGGTTCGACGCCAAGACAAGACCGCGCGTGGCCAGCGCCTCGTGCGCACGTTTAGTTTGATCGGCCGAAAAATTCGACACTCCAATGGCGTTGATCAGCCCGTCTTCAGCTGCGTCGGCGATCGCATCGACCCAGTACATGAAGCCGCGGGGCCGGAGCGGGATGTGAAGCTGATACAGGTCGACCGACGTTGCGTCGAGCCTGCGGAGACTCGCCTTCAGCGCCCGCCGGAGCGACGACCGGTGCAGGCGCCACGGGTACGGAAAGAACTTGGTGGCGACAAGTGGTCTGGCAGCTGGCGGCGTTTTCGGTGACGGCCTGTTAACGAGTTGGCCGAGGATCCGTTCGGACCGGCCGCGGCCGTAAAGTTCAGCCGTGTCGAACCAGTTAATCCCGTGTTCGATGCATGCCGAATATGCCCTTGCGAGGTCGTTGTCGTCGTACTGCCTGCCGTAGCCCCAGTAAAACCTTCCACCCCACTGCCACGTCCCGGCTCCGATGCGGCTGACCTCGAGTACGCTCTGGCCGAGTTGAACCCGCGTGCGGGGATTAATCACCCTCGCATGGGGTTTATTTATGGATTGGTCTGTCAGTTTCTGACCGTTTCTGTCTGGTGACGCCGAGTGTGCAATTATTTCCTTCTCCCCGGGGAGAAGGTGCCCACTTGTGGGCGCGGTTGAGGGGGAATGCTATCGACCGCGGGGTAGAGCTTGCCGATAGTCCGAAATCTACTAAACTACTTTCCCCTCACCCCAACCCTCTCCCCGAGGAGAGGGGGGATCTGAAATACCGTCTGCTCTTTTAGTGGCTTTTCCGACCCATCAAAGAGCCAGTTCGCGATCACACCGGAGTCTCACTTTGCCAGAAGATACGAAGCGACCAAACATCGTCTTCCTTTTTCCCGACCAGTTCCGGGCCGACTTTGCCGGGTGCAACGGTGCCGACTGGCTCGACACTCCAAACATCGATTCGATCGCGGAAAACGGCGTGCGCTACACCAACTCGTTCTCAGCGTCGCCAATCTGCGTGCCCGCCCGGACCGCCCTGCTCACCGGCATGAACGCTGTCCGTAACGGCGTGACGGGCAACTCGCAGAACCTGCGTGCCGACTGGCGGGACGCCGGCATTCGGACCTGGCCCGAAATCCTTGGCGAGGCCGGTTACTACACCGCCGGAATCGGCAAGATGCACTTCTATCCGTGGGACGAGCGGCGTGGCTTCCAGTACCGCGTTATCTGCGAAGACAAGCGGTGGCTCGAGGTGCGTGACGACTACTACCACTACCTGCGCCGCCACGGCCTGAGGAAGCTGCACGGCAACGAGATGGCCGGGTACCACGAGAACAAGGGAGCGGTGCTTAACGACATCCCGTGGGAACATTCGTGGGACCGGTTTGTTGGCTCCGAAGCGGTGAAGTTCATCGAGGAATACGGTGCTGATCAGCCGTTTGCCATGATGGTCGGGTTCCCCGGTCCGCACTGTCCGTACGACCCCGACGAGCGGTTCCTGGAGGGCATAGACGAGTCGAAGATTCCCGGGGCGGTACCCGAGGTCCCGGGCCACACGCCGAAGATGCGGAAGAACAACGTCGAGGGCAACAAGCGGCCCTGGAACGGTGTCGACTACACGGAGTTCCCTGATTCGACGAAGCACACGATTCGGAAGCACTACTCGGGGCTGGTCCAGCAGATCGACTTCGAGGTCGGTGCGATCATTTCCGCCCTCCGCAAGAAGGGCCTGCTCGAAAACACCTATGTCATCCTGTCGTCAGATCACGGCGACTATCTGGGCGATCACAACCTGATCGGCAAGGCGTCGTTCTACGAAGCGGCAATCCGTGTGCCGATGTTCGCCATGGGACCGGGTATTGAGGCGGGACAGACGGTAGACGACATGGTCGAGCTGCGTGATGTCACGGCGACGATGCTCAGGTGGGCCGGTGTCGACCTGCCCGGCTGGTACGACGCCCGGCCCCTGCCAGGAAAGGGAATGCCGGGCGAATCGGGCCGGGACAACATTTTCGGCCTGCTTGGCGATGGCTGGATGAACTTCGACGGTCGCTACAAGCTGCACAAGTACCGCACCGGCGAGATGCTCCTGTTCGACATGCTGAACGACCCGCAGGAGCAGGTGAACCTGTACGAGAACGCCGAGTTTGCTGACGTTGTTCGGAGACTGGAAACTGAGCTGACGGTCGAGCTAATGGCGTCGATAGAAGCCTCGATGGACGACCGGCTCGCACAGGACGGCGACATGTCGCAGGACCCGACTTTCGGTTACGAAAGCTGGCAGCGACCCTGGCCGAATTCGCCACGCACCGTGCCGCCTTCGTACGAAAAACCTGCGAAGGCTTAGGTCTATTCCTTTTCCCCGGGGAGAAGCTCAGGTTGAGGGGGAATGGTGCCGACCCAAGCCTCTCTCTAAAAAAAGGGGCAAGGCAACGAGTGCGCGATCGCAGGTGAATTCCTTCTCCTCGGGGAG
>JACZSB010000103.1 GCA_022574435.1 Fidelibacterota bacterium | reverse complement strand
GCGCTACAATATCCTGCTCAGGGACGACAAGTCCTACCCCTTTATCATGGTCACCAAGGAGCCGTTTCCTCAGGTGCTGCTGACCCGCCGGGTGCAACGGGACGGCAACCGTTACCTGGGGCCCTACACCGATGTCAAACGTTTGCGCGAGACTCTGCGGGTGCTCCACAAGATTTTCCCCATCCGCAGCTGCACCTACCACATCACCGCGGACACCATCGCCCAGGGTAAATATAAGGTCTGCCTGGACTATCACATCAACCGTTGCCACGGCCCCTGCGAAGGGTATCAGGGCGTTGAGGCCTATAACGAAATGATCTCCAGCGTGGTGGCCTTCCTCCAGGGGCGCACCACAGAAATCCTCAAGCGGCTGATGGCGGAAATGCAGCAGGCTTCGAAAGAATTGCGCTTCGAAGACGCCGCTCGTATCCGTGACCAGTTCAATTCCATGCGGCACTATGCCCGGCGCCAATCCACACTGACCAAGGACCTGAGAGACCGGGACGTGCTGGCGGTGGATGTGGCCTCCAGCTACGGCGTGGGGGTGGTGCTGCGGGTGCGGGGGGGCAAACTAGTTGGTAAGGAGAAATTTGACCTGTCCATATCCGATCCCGAGTTGGCGCAGGAAAATTTCTACGGTTTTCTGAAGTTGTACTACAACCGGGCCGATTTCATACCGCCGGAAATTCTGGTGCACGAACCGCCCGACGACCGCCCGGGAATAGAAGGCTGGCTGGCCGGTATGGCCGGGCATAAGGTGCGGCTGCATGCTCCCCAACGCGGCGAGAAGTTGCGGTTGGTGGCCCTGGCCCGCCAGAACGCCACCCTGATGCTCAACGAGATCAAGTTGAAGAAGACTCGCCGGCGGGAGCTGCTGCCCTCCTCGGTAGAGCGTCTGCAGGAAGACCTGGGCTTGGAAGTGCCCCCCCGGCGCATCGAGGGCTTTGACAATTCCAATATACAGGGGGCCCACCCGGTCTCCTCCATGGTCTGCTTTCTAGACGGCCGGCCGCGAAAGAGCGATTACCGCAAGTACCACATCAAGACCGTGACCGGGGCCGATGACTATGCCTCCATGTACGAAGTGGTCACCCGGCGCTACCGGCGGGTGCTGGATGAAGGCACGCCACTGCCCGACCTGGTCCTCGTCGATGGTGGCAAGGGGCAGCTGAGCATGGCCAAGGCCGCCCTGAACGACCTGGGGCTGTCTTACGTGCCGGTGATCGGACTGGCTAAGCGGCTGGAGGAGGTATACCGCCCCGGCCACGCCGAGCCGTTCAATATTCCCAAGCACTCGGCGGGACTGGGGCTGCTGCGCCGGGTGCGGGACGAGGCCCACCGCTTTGCCATCACTTTCCACCGCCAGCAGCGCTCCCGGGCCATGACCACTTCGGTGCTGGACGATATCTCCGGGGTGGGCCCCAAACGGCTGCAGGCCATCTGGAAGGTCTTCAACTCTTTGCAGGAGCTGGCCGGCACCGAGGCGCAGGTGATCGCCTCGCGGGCGGGGTTGCCCGAAGCGGTGGCTCTGGCGGTTAAAGAGCGGGCCGGACAGGTGGAGCAGACGCGCAGCTGATGATCGCCAGTAATCTTCCCACTGCCTTGAGGCTTTAAGGATGGGCATATTTAAGATGGCGACCCGGCAACCGATTTAGAATAGCGTGGAGACCCTAGACACAGATTCTTCCAGAACCGCCGGCCAGGGCAACCCCCGGGCATTAGTAGTCAAGATCGTCCTGGCTGTGGTGGGCGGGTTACTGCTGCTGATGATGTTGATCGACGGGACCTACCTGGTCAGGCAATACCGCACTCCCTGGCAGCCGCTATACCATCAGAGCTTCGACGATCCCCGCGTGCGAGTGGTGGCCCTGGGTATGCTGGCGTATAGCCAGTTCAACCTACAGCCTTGGCGGGTGGTGTTGGACTACCAGGACTCCACCGTGTTTTGGCTGTACGCCGACACCTCGCGGGCCCTGCGGCAGACCGACATGTTCGCCCGGCGCATCACCTTTGACCAGGGCACCTTCCTGCAATATGCCATTCTGGGGGCGGAACATCTGGGCTATCAGCCCCGGGTGCAGCTATTTCCCAAGGGGCTGTACGGCAGCCTGGGTGATTGGGTGGGAATTGACAGCCTGCCGGTGGCCCGGGTGGAGCTGATTCCCGCTGACAGGCAAAACCCCGGACTGTACCGGGCTATGTTCGACGTGCGGCTGCCCAGGTTACCTTACCGCGATACGCCGGTTCCTGATATCCTGGAGGAATTTTTTCACCGGCAGAATCAAAGCTCCCGGATGCGGCTCCAGATGGTACAGACCGAGGAGGATAGAAATATGTTGCGGGATATTCTGCAGACCGCACTCGAGGTCGACCGCAACCTGCAGCGGATAGTAGATGAAATCACGTTTTTGCGGATCACCGAATACCAGAAGAATCGTTACCGGGACGGCATCACGGCCGACGCGTTCGACTACTCTGCCTTGGGGCAGTTTTTATGGCAGGTGGGGCACGCCATCTTCCCGGGGGATCAACAGGATGCCGCTGATTTTCTGGTGGCCGGCCTGTCCCAGGTGGTGCAGTCCTCACCGGCTTACGTGGTGATCTCATCCCCGCGCAACAGCCGGGTGGAGCAATTGCAAGCCGGGATGCTGTACGCCCGGATCCAACTTGTAGCCAGCGCCATTGGTGTGGCAGTGCTGCCCATCCCCCAAGTGGTGCGTGACTACCCCGAAATGTTCAACCCGTACGTGGACCTGCACATGGAGTTCGCATTGCGTGGTTTCCGGGTTCAGATGGTGGCGGGATTGGGGTTGCCTGCCCGGCAGGTGGCGCCCGAACCACGCCGGTTCGTGATGTCTATCGTGGAACAGGAACCACCACCGAAACCGCCGAGCAAAAAAACACATTTGCCTCTCCCCCGGCGAACCGAAATCAGGCCGCCCAGCCGCTAAGATTCCTTCGGCGCGCGCAGCTCCCTATACAGCTGGGCCAATTCCTCGGGGATCTGTGTGGGCTGCCAGTCGCTGCGGTTGACAAAAACCGCCACCTGTTCGGCAGTGGCCACTACCTTCCCTCCCAAGGTGAATTCAGCCTCCAACATAAAATATCTGTCTCCCATATCTTGGGCCCACATCCGGCCGGTGGGCTGATCGAACAGGCGTAACGGTTCCTTGTAGTTCACCCTGGTTTGGGCCACCACCGGCAGGCTGCCTCTCTCCAACAACTGTTCCAATGGAAAGAACTTCTTAAGCAGGGCGTTTCGAAGGTCTTCCAGCCACCGCACATAAACGATATTGCTCACCACCCCCGCGAAATCAATGTCGTAGGTTCCGATTTCCAGCGGCAGTTCAATCTCTAAGGGTCTGGCGGGGGTGGGAGACATGGGCTTAGATGCTGTAGTTAGTACCCGCCTTAAGCCGGGCGCCGTTCCGACATGGTCATTCCCGTTTCAGCTCAGGGCGGTCTTCAAAATCTCGGTGGCTTCTTGCTCAGCCTCGAAGATCACTATCAGCCGATCGTGAAGATCGTCCAGCAGGGCCTGGCTCTGGGACTTGTCCAATGGGAAGTCGTTGATGGCTTCTTCGTGCAAAGCGGCCTGTTCCGTCCGGATGCCATCCATCTCCGGGATAGCGTCCATGCCATTGTCCAGAAAGGAATGCTCAGTCCGGTAAATAAGCTCCCGGGTGCGACGCAGTAACGATACATCTTCGGGCAAGGTCGCTTCTGCCAAGGCAGACCAATGCCGCTCCAGATCACGATACCGCTCGGCTAATTCCTTTAACCGAGGCTTGCCGACCACCTCGCTGGCTTCATCCAGAAAATCGGCATACATTCCCCGGAGGGCGCCGCCGCCGGTCTCCTGGGTCTGAATGCACTTGTAAGTCCATTGCAGCCCGACGTACAGGTTAACGCCGGGGGCAAATACTTTGAGCCAACCCTTACGGGCCTTGGAACTGTTTATCAACCCGGCCCATTTTTCCAGTCCCAGCAGGCCAAAATTGTTGCGGGGGTGGGGCGGATTGAGCATTCGGTCCCAGCATTGGCGTATTCCGCGATTGATCCCCTCAACTAGGTTAATGGGGCCATTGGGCGCAGCCAATATCAGGCTGCGAAAGGAGAGGGAATCGATGCTCTCCCGGGCGCTGGACAGGTCCGACGGTGAGATGGTGATGGGGGAACGCGCCTGGTCCGCCACCAGGAAATTGCGGCTCTTCTCATCATAGGCAAACACCACCAGAGCATGGTCGGCGTATTCGGTGTCCTCCGCGTAGTAGGGCAGCTTGCCCCGGTCGACGTGTATAATAACCGGTGATCCCTGTGCCAGGTCGCCATTTAAGTTGGTTTCCGCCAGTTGGGCGCTTCTGGTCATGCGCACATTGGTTTCCAGCCCCAGCCGACGATACAGCCCATCCATATACTGGCCGAACCTGGTGGTGTATCGTTGGGCCACACCGATATACAGGGTGGGCTCGTAACCGTCATATTCGAAATTAAAATAAGAAAAACCGATCCCTCCGCTGACGCCAAATAGCATGGCTTCGGTCAGCGGCTGCTGGTTATAAGCAGCGGTGGCGCCGTGGAACGACAAAACATGCCGGATGGCGGTAGTTTCACTGTAAGTGCCGCCGAACTCCAGATTGTCAAAGTTCATCTAGGTCTCCAAAGTATACAACACGCAAGTTGCGAAAATCGCTGGAGCGTGTTTTGAAATGCAGTTGCTAAATTCAATATACATAGTTAAGTGCCCAATACCAAGGCCGTTTTTACCAAATGCCTTGTGAGTCGCATGCTTCCCCTGTTCGGTTCAAGCTCCCGCGTCCGGTCCCCAGCGGCTGAGCGCCGCCACCAGTTCCGCCTGAATCAGACCGTTGCTGGCCAGTATTCGCTCTCCGCTGAATGGCAGCCGGCCTCCACGCCAATCGGTCACTAATCCCCCCGCCTCACGGCAGATCAGATCTCCGGCGCAGATGTCCCAGGGATGGAGATTGGCCTCGTAAAAGGCCTCAAAGCGCCCTGCGGCTACGTAGCACAGGTCCAGCGCCGCCGCGCCCAACCGCCGGATTCCCTGGCATAAGCCATACAACTCCTTGAACAGGTCGAAGCTCTTATAAAACACCCGGTCATGGTCATAGGGGAAACCGGTCACCAGCAGCGCCTCCTGCAGGCTATCGATGGCGCTCACTTTAATCGGCTCCCCGTTCAGCGTTGCCCCCCGATCTTTAACGGCCACGAATTCCTCCCCCTGGGCCGGGTTTAATACCACCCCCAGCACGGTCTTATTATTAACCTGCAAACCAATGGACACGGCGAATATCGGCCAGCCGTGGACGTAGTTGGTGGTGCCGTCCAACGGATCGATCACCCACCGGTATTGCGATGGTCCCGTCTGTTGATAGTCGCCTTCCTCGGCAATAATGGCGTGGTGGGGATAGGCCTGGCGGATCCGGCCCACTATGGCCGCCTCACTCTCCAGGTCAGCCGCAGTGACCAGGTCCACCTGGCCCTTCTTGCGCACTCCCTCCAGCCGCCGGAAGCGCCTCATGATTATCTCCCCGGCCTCCCGGGCGGCGGCCAGGGCCACTTCCCGGGCTATTGATAGATCGAAAGTACTCATGTGGGCGCGCCCCAGTCCGTCAGCTGGCGGATCGGCCGCACTGTGGCTTAATCTGACAGGTTCTGCTGCCGCACCTGCTCGGCGTAGGTCAGATGTTTCCGGGAAAAGTATTCATCGGTCATCACTTTCAGGGTGCCGGAGAGAAATATGACCCCGATCAGGTTGGGAATGGTCATCAGACTGAGGGCAATATCGCCAAAATTCCACACAAAGCTCAACGGCAACACCGCGCCCAGGAAGGTAAAGGCCACATAGGTCCACCGGTAGGGCCTGATAGCCTGCGAGCCCAGCAGGTACTCAATTGAGCGGTCACCGTAGTAGCTCCAGGCCACCATGGTGGTGTAAGCGAACAGGAAGACCGAAGCGTTAATGATGATACTGCCGATGTGGGGCGCAAAGGCGAAACCGGTGCGGAAAGCCTCGCGGGTCAGGGCCGCGCCGGTGAGATCGGTGGACTCCAGGACACCGGTGGAGATGATGGCGATGCCGGTCATGGTGCACACCACCAGGGTGTCGATGAACGGTCCCATCATGGCCACGGCCCCTTCACGCACCGATTCCTTGGTACGGGCGGCGGCATGGGCGATGGGCGCCGATCCCTGGCCGGCCTCGTTGGAATACAGGCCGCGCCGCACTCCCCACATGATCACCGTTATCAGACCGCCCCAACCGGCTTTGAGGGAGAAGGCCTCGGTGAATATGGTGGCGAAACTGGGTAGGATGGCTTCGGGCCGGGATAGGAAAATGAACATGGCGCTACCGACGTAGAGCAGAGCCATACCGGGCACCAGGCGGCTGGCCACCCGGGCGATACGCTTGATCCCTCCGATGATCACCAGCCCCACCAGGACAGCGATGATCATTCCCGTGAGCCAGGTGGGCCAGCCGTAGGTACCCACCGTCTGGGCGATGGTATTGGCCTGGTTCATATTTCCGGTGCAGAAGGAGCAGATTACCGCACTGACTGCGAAAAATATGGCCAGCGGTTTCCACTTCGGTCCCAAACCCCGTTCGATATAATACATGGGGCCGCCCGAAGCTGACCCGTCTTCGTGAATAGTGCGGTATGAATGGGCCAGGGTCGACTCTGCGAATTTGAGGGACATGCCCAACAGGGCGGTCATCCACATCCAGAACAGCGCCCCCGGACCACCCAACCGTAGCGCCAGCGCCACCCCGGCGATGTTGCCGATGCCGATAGTGGCTGAGAGGGCCGCGGACAGGGCCTGGAAATGGGTCACGTCGCCTTCGTCATCGGGATTGTCATACTTTCCGCCCACCACCTGGAAACTGTGCTTTAATCTGACCAGTTGGATCCACCGCAAGCGGAACGAGATGAACAATCCGGTCCCCAGCAGAATAAAAACGAGCGGCAGAGCAATCCAGCCGCTAAATGTCGCAGTGGCGCTGTCTAAGACTGTACCTATACTTCCGAGTGTTTCCAAAGTAAAATTCCCCTCACTTTATTCAGATGGATAGCGTTGACAACCCTGTATTACCCGCTATGGGCTGCGAATAATTTGGCTGATAATAGTCAGCCTGGGGACCGAATCACAACATAAAATCCGTTCAAGGATATCGAGGCTAGGGACATGGTTTATCCGTCAGCTGACGGCTTGGGGTGCTGCGAAGTTAATCTCTTTGAACTTGGGGTCATCCAAGATCGTCACCGTCCAGAGGTAGGCTTGCTCGGCTGTTTTGGATGGGATGCCGGCCCCTTCATGCGCTGACCCCGCCGATAGCGGGACTGATAGGGAGTCCGGTCCTGGTGGGACGCTATGTCCTGTCACTTGGAAAACAGGCCATCCCGTAATAATAATGCCCTGAGGCGGCCTGCGAGAGCTAGCAGAAGGGAGCAATCCTCGGCTGACTGACCTTTTTTAGATCGTCGTTATTTAGCAGGCCCGGCTGACGGCTGGATAGGAAAGAGACTTTCCGCAGGCTATTTTAATAGCAACCCCGCCAGATGCGGGACAACGCGCCTCACTACTTCAATAGCAACATCTTGCGGGTAGCCGTGAAGTGGCTACCATTAGCTGTGGATATCGCCACTAGCCGGTAAATGTACACGCCGCTGGGTACTGCCTGGCCACTATGGTTTTTGCCCTGCCACTTCATCTGCCAATAGCCGGCTTCTTCGACAGCCGAATGGGCGTAAACCTTTTTGCCCATCAGATCATAGATGGTCAGACGCACTCGGCTGGCCTGGGGGAGGCCGTACTGAATAGTAGTGCTGGGGTTGAAGGGATTGGGGTAGTTATTTCCCAACGCGTAAACCTCCGGAATGGCCTCAAGCTCTCCTGCCAATTGCTTGCAAAGCCAGGGCGGACATTCATCCACTAGCACGTAGGCCGCATTCGAAAAGCCCGACTTCAGGCCGATCAGATCCACGGTCAGGGCCTTGTAACCGTATTCGTCCTCAGGACTGTACGAATCAATCGTCACCCTGGAATCTACCCAGGAGGTGGCCGAAGTGGTCGCCAGCAGTTGCCATCCGTAGGGCGGTCCAACAACCTCATTCCACCAGAGTTCGTAGTGATCGACGTCAGGACTGGTGCTGGCGGTCCAATTGATGCTGGGCATGCCACCCTGAAAACCGCTGATATACAGGTTAGTGGGGGGTAGAG
>JACZSB010000102.1 GCA_022574435.1 Fidelibacterota bacterium | reverse complement strand
GCAAATGAATGATCCTGAGAACGCTATGAGTATTTCTTGCCTTTTATTCCAGATTGCTTAAGGTAGGCCATTAAACCCGCGATCATGTTGCCGGTTTCGTCTGCCAGGGTGGCAAGGTTTTCAAACTCGGCCCGCGTGAAATAACCTTGATCCACAGCCACATAAAGCTGGGACTTCACTTCGCCGGCAGATCCCTTTGCAATGGATAAAAACTGGATGAATTCCTTTACTCCATCTCTTTCATATCCCTCCGCAACATTGGACATGGTAGAAACACTGGCTCTGCGAATTTGATCTCTCAATCCAAAATCCTTCGAAAAGCTCCCCTTGCCGGTAATAGCGTAAACCGCCTTCACCAATTCACGGGCCTTCTGCCAAGCGTCAATCTCTTCAAACTTCCGAAAAGTAGCCATACCCCATCACATTACCTTGCCGCTCTATTCCCCAACTCGTAACTCGTAACACGAAACCCGTAACTACCCTACCTTTGCCCCCGGCTCAACATCCGGGTCGTCCACCGTCGCCAGCACTAGGTTCCCATCCTCATCCTCCGCTGCCAGCAGCATCCCCTGGCTCACCTCACCCCGGATTTTGGCCTGCTCCAGGTTGGCCACCACCACGATCAGCTTCCCCAGCAAGTCTTTGGGATCATAGTGCTCGGCGATTCCGGCCACGATCTGGCGCTCCCCGTCACCCACCGCGATCTGAAGTTTGACTAGCTTGTCTGCGCCGGCCACCGGCTCAGCCGCCAGCACCCGGGCCACCCGCAGGTCCACCCGCTCGAAATCGGCGAAGGTGACGCCTTCATCCTCCTCAGGTTTGGCAGGTTCATCCGTGGCGGCCAGCTTATCGATGCGCGGGAAGGGGGTTTCATGTTCGCCCAGGGGAGTGCCCGATATGAGAGCGCCCCAATTGAAATCGCTGAGGGGAATATCCGATGCTCCGATCATGGCCCGCATGGCCTCCACCCGGCTGGGCATTACCGGATGAAGCAGCTGCAGGGCGATGCGTAATGCCTCGGCGGCGTGGTAAAGGACGCTTCCAGCCCGGGCCGGGTCGGACTTGATCTGCTTCCAAGGCTGCGTCTGCTCCAGGTACCAGTTCACGTTTCGGACCAAGTGGATTATCGCCTCGATCGCTTCATGGAGCCGCATAGCACCAATAAGCTCCGGCACGCGCGATACAACATTTTTAGTGCGAGTGATAAGAATTTCATGAAGGGTGCTGTTTTCATCGTTGACGCCAACCGGCACTTTTCCATCAAAGTTCGAGCGAATAAACTTAGCCACCCGGTTCACCAGATTGCCCAGGTCGTTGGCCAGGTCGGCGTTATAGCGCCGTACAAAACTGTCGGCCGTGAAACTGGCGTCCTGACCCAGCACCATGTCGCGCATCAGGTAGTAGCGTAGCGGGTCCACCCCCACCTGGTCGATCAAATCGAGGGGGCGCACCACGTTGCCCCGCGACTTGGACATCTTGTCCTCACCCATCAGCCACCAGCCGTGGGCAAAGATGGTCCTGGGCAGGTCGATACCCGCCGCCATGAACATGGTGGGCCAGTAAACACAGTGGGTGGTTAGAATGTCCTTGCCGATCAGGTGGTAGTCGGCGGGCCACCACTTGGAGAATGTGGCCTGGTCCTCTGTATAGCCAATGGCCGAAATGTAGTTGGTCAGGGCGTCGAACCAGACGTAGGTGACGTAATCGCTGTCAAAGGGCAGCTCGATGCCCCACTCCAGGCGGCTCTTGGGCCGCGAGATACACAGGTCGCTCAGCGGCTGGCGCAGGAACCCCAGCACCTCGTTGCGGCGGTGGTCCGGCTGGATGAATTGGGGGTGCTCGTTGATGTAGTCAATCAGCCGCTGCTGGTAGGCCGACATGCGGAAAAACCAGTTCTGCTCCTTGATCTTCTCCACCTGCCTGAACTCCCCCGAGTCCAACTCCCTTTGGGTGATGAAGCGCTCCTCGGACACCGAGTACAGCCCCTCGTACTCGTCCTGGTAGATCTCCCCCTTGTCATACAGGTCCTGCAGCAACCGCCTGACCACCTTTTTGTGGCGCTCCTCGGTGGTGCGGATAAAATCGTCGTGGGAGATGTCCAGCCGCCGCCACATCTCCTGGAAGCGCTGGACGAACTCGTCGGTGTGGGCCTGGGGGTCGGCCCCCCGCTGCTGGGCCGCCTGCTGCACCTTCAGGCCATGCTCGTCAGTGCCCGTCAGAAAGTGCACATCGTCGCCCAGCGTGCGGTGGTAGCGGGCCAGCACGTCCGCCAGGATGGTGGTGTAGGCGTGCCCCAGGTGCGGCTGGTCGTTCACGTAGTAGATGGGGGTGGTGATGTAGAATTTCCCGGCCATGGTTGGGCTAACCTATTTAGGTGGTGGAATTTAGGGAGAGAATATGGACGGTGCGAGGGGCAGGGGTGAAAGGGCGTCGTGCTGAGCATGTCGCAGTGCGACGACCCGGGCCATATAATTTATCGGCTACTGCATCACCGGCACTGATTCAATGATCACGCGTTGCATATGGGCACCCGGCGCCCGCTTCGAAAGGTGCAGCATCTCGATCCCCACCACTTGCCCCTTTTCGTCATAATCGACGATAATCCCGGGGGTTACTTCTTTGGATTCACTGGCGGGGGCGTCGCCGAGGCTCAGGTAGAGGGCATCCGCCTCGTGGTCAACTTTCAGTTTCACGGTGATATTCTCCTTCTGTCGAAATATACGAGCACGATACGCGGCGGGGAAACCAAATTCACAATCACGCGCAATACGCGGTTGTCGAACTAAGCTCTTCCTGGGGCGTGAGAACATTTTTGTAAAGCTGGTGAGGGTTTTGTACTTTTAGAGGATGCGGGAGCCGATTCGTCTCCCCGTTGTGCATTGGCAGGGCGTACTTTCTGGTGGTATTCGCCTACGGGCCTGCCGGATTGCAGACATTGAAAGATTGGATAGGATATTGAAAGCGGAAGCGACACCCAGGGAGGATGACCGGGCTCTAAGGCCCCATCAGGACCTGCGGGCCAAATATGGCCGCCTGACTGCCCTGCTGGCAGAAATGGGTGGCTGCGTGGTTGCCTGCAGCGGTGGTGTGGACAGTATGTTACTGGCCTCGGTTGCCCATGGCGCCCTGCCGGGCCGTTGCCTGGTGGTCCACGCGATGAGTGCTGCCGTCCCGGTGGAAGATACCGCCCGCGTCAAGGCCTTTGCCGCCGGCGCGGGGTGGCAGTTGCGCATGGTCACCACCGGCGAATTCGACGATGAGCATTACCTGAGTAATCCCATCAACCGCTGTTACTACTGCAAGAGCCACTTGTATGAGAGCCTGGTGCCGCTGGCGAAAATGGTGAATGACGGTGACCAGGGGGCCGTGGTCCTCAGCGGCGCCAATCTGGACGACCTGGCCGAATACCGCCCCGGTCTTGAGGCGGCCTCCCAATATGGTATCAGGCACCCCTTTGTAGAGGCGGGCCTCACCAAGGCGGACATCCGGGCCGTCTGCCGCTGGCTGAGCCTGCCCTTTGCGGAAATCCCGGCCTCACCCTGCCTGGCGAGTCGTATCTACACCGGTACCCGGGTCACACCACAACGGCTCGCAGCGGTACACTTTGCCGAACAATCCTTGAAGCAGACCCTGGGGGTGCAGGTCATTCGGTGCCGCTTGAAGGCCGATCATATGCTGGTTGAGATCCCGGCTGAGGACCGCTGGCGGGTGAGTGAACCGGTCCTGGGCGACCTGCGCCGCGACCTGCTCGACCGCTATCCCTTTATTCTATCCCTTGAGGCCGATCCTGAGCCTTACCAGCCGGGACGGGCGTTTACCGAGCTGCGCCATGATCAAATTTGACCACACCCGTAAGGCCCGGATCGGCCTGCCTGAGTCGGTATTTTGCGAGCATAAATCGGCGGCCATGGTTGATGAGATCATCACCCAGCTGGTTGAGAATACGGCCCATCCAACCCTCTTTACCCGCCTGGATGAAGCTAAATTTGCCGCCCTGGATCCCGCCCTGGCAACTCACCTGGATTATCACCCTTTGTCGCGCACTGCCTTTCTCAACGGCGTTCACGATGATCAGGGGCCGGGCCGGATCGCAATCATCACGGCCGGGACTTCCGATCTGCCCGTGGCCTGGGAAGCGCTGCGTACCTTAGAGCACCTGGGCCTTCAGAGCACCCTGATCCCTGACGTGGGGGTAGCCGGTCTCTGGCGGTTGCAGGAAAGGTTGAAGGAGATCAATGCCCACCAGGTGATCATAGCCCTGGCCGGTATGGATGGCGCCATGATCTCGGTCATCGCAGGACTGACCTCCCGGCCGGTCATCGGCGTCCCCACCTCGGTGGGCTATGGCGTCAGCGCCCAGGGGATGACGGCCCTCAACAGTATGTTGGCCAGCTGCTCACCGGGAGTGGTAGTAGTGAACATCGATAACGGCTACGGGGCTGCCTGTGCCGCCTCGCGGGTGCTGCGGGGCGTCAGCCATGTCCCACAGTAAGATCCTGACGATCCGTACCCCATCGGGGATCAGTGGGGATATGCTGCTCACCGGCCTGGCCAAAATGGCCCAGCTGGACCAGCCCGCCCTGGACGCCATGATCGACGACATCGGCATCCCGGCGCTGACCGGCTGTGTCAGCATCGAAGCGGCCCAGGTGAACGAGCTATCGGGCTGGCGGGCTGAAGTCACCCTCCCCCAGGAGCATAGCCACCGCACATTTGACGACATTCGGCGGATCATTCGGGACAGCGGGATGCAGCCGTCAGCCAAGGCGCTGGCTGAGGACGCCTTTCACCGGCTGGCCGTAGCCGAAGGGGTAGTGCATGATCAATCCCCGGAGCAGGTCACCTTCCATGAGGTTGGGGCGCTGGACAGTATCCTGGATGTGTGCCTGTCGGCCGCCCTGTTCGACCGGCTGGATGTCGACCACCTGCGCTGCAGCCCCCTGCCGGTCTGTGACGGCACCGTCCAGAGCGCCCACGGCGTGCTGGCCACACCGGCGCCGGCCGTACTGCTACTATTGGAGGGGGTCCCGGTCTATGGAATCGACTCGCAGGGGGAGACCGTCACCCCCACGGCCATCTCACTGTTGAAGGCCATGGGAGCCGAATTCGGTCCCTGGCCTCCCATGGTGGTGGAACGGGTTGAGCGCGTCTACGGTGGGCGGGTACTACCCAATATACCCAATGGGGCTATCTTCGCCCTGGGGCATGAGCATGAACAGCCTGACGAATCGGGGCAGGCTGAAATAGTGCCATAACTGGGGACCGCCGCCGCGTCCCCCAAAATGTTAGTGTAGGCCTGCCCCAGGTGCGGCTGGTAGTTCACGTAGTAGATGGGGGTGGTGATGTAGAATTTCCCGGCCATGGTTGGTCAAACTTGTTTGGTTGGGGGAATTCAGGGAGAGATGACCTAGAGAGTGAGAATGAAAGGGGTAAGCGAATTGCGAACTAGCAACCCAATAAATTGACTTGAGGATAATCCCGCTCCATTACCCTGACCCAATGGCATTACTAAGAAAATAGAACTTTGGCGGGTTTAGCCCTCATGCACTTATTCCTTTTATCTAAATACAAAGTATTCATATATTTGTAGGAACTAGACTTAATGTTGACCTGTGAAGATCGCAAAACTCAACCAAGCGTCCCATCATCATTTTAGCGAAGTGCTAGAACTGGGCCGTAAGAATAGTAAAACTCTTGGGTTTCTTCCTGAGGGTGCCTATAAGGCACATGCAATAAATGGGCAATTAATAACTGCTCTTAATTCCGACGATCACATTATAGGCTACCTGCTTTATAGCGTGAATCGGCGAGACGGGCTAGTATCTATCGTGCACCTCTGTATTGAACAGACCTACCGCAATCAAGGTATTGCCCGTGCCTTAAAGCACGATTTGGAAAAGACGACGAAAGCTCAATATAGGGGTATTAGGGTACGTTGTCGACGTGACTATAATTTAGGCACCTTCTGGCAAGAGCTTGGATTTATTGCATTAGGAGAAAGAAGTGGCAGAGGGAAAAAAGCGGAACCTCTGACGATATGGTGGTATGATTATGGTCATCCAACCCTTTTTACTCAAACTTGGGGTGAGCGAATTCATTCCAGAAATAGAGTGACCATAGATGCCAATGTGTTTTTTGATTTGTGTGAACCTCCTATTGACGCAAATAGAGAATCACATTCATTACTAGCTGACTGGCTCGCAGATAGTTGTGATTTATACATAACCGACGAAATATATAACGAGATTGATCGCCATCCAAATAAGTCTGAGCGTAAAGAGAAACGAAGACGAACAAGTGAATTCAACCCCATAACTCATACGGATATTGCGCGCACTGACAGTTTTAAAAAATTACGGTCCTTGTTATTCCAGGATAGGACCACTGAAAGTGATAAATCCGATTTGCGTCACCTTGCTTATACAATTGAGGCGGGCATAACATTTTTTATCACGAGAGATGGACCTCTTTTAGATGAAGAGGAAAAGATATATCAGAATTTCGGTTTAAGAGTGCTTCGTCCACTTGATTTCATTATACAGCAAGATACTCTTGCACGAGAGACCGAGTATCAGCCGTCACGGTTAGCAGGCATAAGGCTTGAAGTTACCCGTATCCCGGAAAATGAGAGTGGCCCACTTGAAAAAATATTCTGCTCTCCAACTGGAGAAAGAAAATCGGCCTTTAGAAAGCTTATTAGGGGATTATTATCAAATCCCAAGTCATATCAGAATATCATCATCAGGAAGGAAAATGAAGCCCTAGCTTTTATATCTTACGGACGGCCTACTCCTGTCGAATTTACAATACCGGTGTTTCGTCTAGTCCGAAATCCATTATCATCTACTTTAGCCAGGCATTTGATTTCCAATATTATTAGAACTGCTTCTCATGAGGGTAGGCAGTTTACTATTGTGACAGAACCGAAATTATCGAGCACCTTGGCCGATGCTTTTCGGGAGATGGGTTTTGTTAATATTGATAATGTTTTAGTGCGAGCGAATATGCTTGTAGCAGTTTCAATTAGCAATTTAATTAATCACTTTTCCTCTACACAATATTCTTCAACCTATATTGGTAAATACCTGGATAGCATGTTACTAATGTTAACTGATATTTCGTCTGTGAAAGATACTAATCTTTTGTTAAGGATAGAAAAATCCTTATGGCCCATGAAATTTATTGACTTAAATATTCCAACATATATAGTACCCATCAAACCAATCTGGGCAATGAATCTGTTCTATACCAAAATTGCGGAGCAGGACCTTTTCGGAGGCAACCCCGAGTTATTTTTGAAAGTTGAAAACGCCTATTACCGCAATAGTCGACCGAATATACTCACTGCGCCATCGCGAATATTGTGGTATATCAGTAAGGGTGCGGGTGACTATCAATATGTGCAATCAATCGGTGCTTGCTCTTATATAGATGAAATTTTAATCGATAGGCCCAAAGCACTCTACAGCAGGTATAAGCGCTTGGGAGTCTTCCAATGGGATGATGTGCTAAATATAGCAGGAGGATCATTGAGCAAGGACATCATGGGATTTAAATTCAGTGGCACGGAAGTCTTCCAATATCCTATTGAACTCGCAAATTTAAAGGCCGTTTGGGAAAAAACCACAGGAAAGCGGCTGACACTCAGGGGGCCACTTCGTATTAGCAACGATCTCTTTTTTAATCTTTATAATGCTGGAACTTTTAATAAGGGGGAGTGATTGTTAAAATGTTAGAAAGAACAATTCTAATGTCGATTAAACCAAAATACGCAGAGCGGATAATATCCGGAGAAAAAAGGGTTGAATTACGTCGCAGAAGACCAAGTAAAATCGGGGAGGGATCTATAGTATTGTTATATGTATCAGATCCAGTACAGTCGATTACTGGAGCATTCTGTGTGGACTATATTATTGAGAAGCCAACTGGCCAGTTATGGAAATTAGTAAAAGATACGGCAAGCGTCACACGAGATGAATTCGAAAAATATTTTACGGGGACATTAGTGGGTGTAGGCATATTCTTCTCAAAATTCGTCTTGTTTCCTGAGCCGATCATGTTGCATACATTCAGTAAAGACAATATGCCCTTTCATCCCCCTCAGGGTTTCAGATATATAAGCATTGACGATCTTAAATCCAGCTTGCCTGCTGTCGCTAACCTGCTCAGCGAGATATAGCAATCTGTCGTTTTTCAGCTTCCGGAGCTGCTTGACGCTCTCCTTAGTGAATTCCAGGGTGAACAACCGTCAGGCCGTTCGCTAGAGATT
>JACZSB010000465.1 GCA_022574435.1 Fidelibacterota bacterium | reverse complement strand
CATATTCCACGATAATCTCGCCGAACCGTTCCAGGGCGATATCCACATTCCCCCGTTCATATTCAATCTTGCCAATCTCCAGGCGCAGGCCGGGGATAATGCTGGAGTACTCCGCCAGCGTTTCCATCTTACGGATCTCCTTATGGGCCGCCTCTACCGCCCCCATCTGTTGCATCAACTGGATGCGTCCCAATTGGGCCTCCACCCGCTCAGTTTCGTTGGGTGTGCTTTTGGTGAAATTTTCCAGGTATTGGAGGGCAGAAGGAAGATCCTCCTGGGACATTGCCAAATTGTAGAGCTTGTAGTAAATCGCTGCCCGCTGGGCGTTGTTGGCAGCTCCCTGGGCTCCTGCTTCGTAAGCTCGGATCGCCAACTGGGTTTCCTGGCGTCTTACAGCCAAGTCACCGCGGAGCACAAATATTTCAGTCAGCAAAACTCGCGACGGGCGTTCCGCTTCAAGAATGGGGGCCAGGTCGGCTTCCATGATCTCGTATAACCCCATCTCGGCGTGCACTTTCGCCAGCCATAGCCGCACCTGGTCGGCATAACCCAGCCAGACGAATTCATTGAGCAGTTGGGTAAAGTAGCGCTCGGCCAGACCATATTCCTGGCGGTAGTAGTGGCTGCGCCCCAGAATGAACAGGGCATCGTCGACAAATCTGCTGTCAGGGTACTGCTCGATCACCTTCAGCGACTTTTCTATTGCCTGGTGAAAGGCGTCGGCCGCTTGCCGGGGAATCTGATCATCGTCCGGCCGGCCGGCGGTCTCCATGAAGGCCAAGCCGGAGCGGAAATAATTCTTGGCATTATAGAAGGTATTGAAATACGCACAGCTACTGAAAAGCAGCATGAATAAAATGCAGCTAAACCACTTCCCAGACCTTGGAAAGGCGCCCGGCTTTTTTCGCTCGCTCATGTTATAACCCATTTTAACGGCTCTTTCCCGCTCCCATTGTCAGCGGATAACGAAATAAGTTTACCGTCTGTGGCGGCAAGGAGCAAGGAAATGGCCCTTACCTCGAAATCACTGTTTCGCACGAATTGATGTAGGCGGGCATCGCCGGTAGGCGTTGGAAAGAAAAGCGGCTTAGTCAAACGGTGGTCAAGGCCGCTGCTAGAATCATGTTTACGGCTTAGAGGCTATGATGATGGGGCTGCTAACGGCGGTATAATCCGATTCTCGCAATTGTTGCTCAAGAGCGGCGATTGGATTGTCGGCGCCATGGTCGATCACATGAAAAACGGTAAAATGGCCGCAATCAACAGCCGGGGAACAAGACCAGCGAATATCATGGACCCTATGTCTGTGCCATACCCCGCAATTTGAGGGGCAAAAACTATCGCCGTAGTTGATAATCTTCACCCGGGCGGTATAACCGTTCTCGTAATAAATGATCGCCTTGGAGCGCTCTACGCTGTGCTGGTGAGCCACGCTGCCCATTAAGGCCAGAACGATTAAAGCAACGGCCGCGACTGGGTTCATCCTTCCATCTCCTTCTCCGAGGAGATAGTGTGCATTTATTGTGCCAAGACCAGCAGGCTGCCCGCGCCACCGCCTTTGGCGGGACAAACAGACAGCTCCGCTAACAGCTGGATAGTGACGGGACTACGCGCGTAACTATTTTAATAGCAACCCCACCAGGGGCATGACTACTCCGGAGTTTACTTCAGCAGAATCATCTTGATGGACTTGCTGAACTGCGGAGTAGCCAGCAGGACGATGTACATGCCGGTGGGCAATTCGCGGCCAGTGCGGTCCCGGCCATTCCAGAGCAGCTCGTGGAAGCCGGGCTCAAGGTGCTGATTGAGCAGCCGCACCACCTTCCGGCCCAGCAGGTCGTACACCACGATGTGGATATCTGTCGCCAGCGGCAGGTCGAACCGGATGGTCGTGGCGGGGTTGAAGGGGTTGGGGTAGTTCTGGTGCAGGGCAAAAGCCGCCGGCAGGCCAGCCCGCTCCTCCACACCAAGGGCTGCCTCTTGCTGCTGGCGCACAACCACCAGGAAGCCGCTCGCGGTGCGCGTATTATCCCCTGCCGACAGACCTACCAACAATTCACCGGCGCT
>JACZSB010000464.1 GCA_022574435.1 Fidelibacterota bacterium | reverse complement strand
CCTCTAAATCGATAGTAGCATATGTGATTATGGTAAATCGCACCTCAGCAGGTTAAGTTGGAATGTCGCAATCTGGGATAGTCGACCAACAAAACCGAACCGCACAATTAGTGTTGCCGTTTCTAGAATTGGGCAGATCTAGTTTGGTGATCAGAAATAATCCCTAATGAGTCCTCAAGATTGAGCAAGAATGTCCTTATAGCACTTTTGATGATCGGTATGCAACTTCAGGCACAACCTTTGCGGTTTGTCGAATTTCAAATAAATTCAGACCTCCTTGCTCCCCCAATTCGCCTGACGGACACGGGACAGCAAATATTCCCACCAATTGGTTGGCAGGGCCAATCCAATGAAATGATAGCATCATTACAGGCAACCATCTCAAGTGGATTTGACACAACGGTAATGGATATACCAGAGGTAACTGCATATTTTATCGGAAGAGATAGCACCAACTTTTTGATTGTGTCGATACTTGGCTTTTCCCATGATTTTTCATTCTTACCACCAGATTTTGCGGACTATCTGAGTGATGATGGGAAGAAAAAAATCCAAATTGATCAATATAAAATAAACTCCCTGAAAGTTCGGCAGTATGTTATTGAAACGCCAATTGCTGTGAACTACAAGCTATTTTGTTTGACCTCTATCAATACTCTCCAGCTCGATTTCATACTCGGCAAAGAAAGTAATGAGGAGACGGTTCACTCAGTTGAATCCTCAATCGGCAGCCTGAAATATGTAAATGGGAACCCAAGAACGGAATAAAAAAAAGGAACCGCCAATGAAAAAGAAAATAACGATTATGCTCCTAGTATCCAGCCTATTCCTGGTTGGTTGCTATACGCAAACCTTCGTTGTAGGAAATGGCCCGCAAACCGGTCAAACCGCGAGTCAGAGACAATGGTTTGCCCTATGGGGGCTGATTGCGTTAACACAGGTTGATACTGGGGCACTAGCTGGTGGCGCATCCGATTATGAGATCCAGACCCAGTTGAGTGGATTGGATGTTATTATCGGTATGGTTGCTGGCAGTGTGACAGTCAGTTCGAGGACAGTGACAGTGACAAAGTAATGCTGGAATTAACAGGACTGATTGCATCGTCCATCTTTTAATATACACAGGTTCATTGATGGAGAAGGGGCAGTTGATCACTGCCTCTTCTGCATTTTCTTATTTCGTAGCCGGATTAATAACCAAGATAACAGGAAGATATCATTTCAGGCCGTAAAATATATCCGCGCTCCAAAGGACAAGTGCCGTAGTGGCAAACAAAATGCACCTAAGAACAACTAAAATCCATGAGAATTCTAGGACTTGGTTGGTAAAATGCGAAAATATATGGGGATCGTCAATTGTTATTTACGAAGTAAACACTAGCTGGAATTGTATACTGGTCTGTTTCTTCCCCTGAGCCGATCTCAAATGCTGGTCGAGGTACCAGCGGGGATTTACCTTTATCGGCTGCGCGCCGCTCCTACGGATGGGGCTGAGCCGTATAACGCCAGCCGGTAGATGCTATTGTTAAAATAGCCTGCTGAAAATCACGTCATTAATCCCGCCTAAGGCGAGGCACAATGCTTATCCCGCCAGAGGTGGTGGCGGAGCTGCTATAAAAGAGAGACAAGTTCCCAATTCCGTTCTTCCTTGGCACCCCCCTCGACAGGTTCGGGGCATGCTTTGCGCACCGTAGGCCCGTCCGAAGGGGGGCTTGGTGATTATCTTTTCCTCTTTAGCTCTCATTCCCCGTTGATCACAAAGCGGTAAAATAACCTCGCACAGGTTGATCGCTGGTGGTAATTTTGGACAGACCGTCAGTCTAGACCGATAGTCGACGGTACACAAGGAGGTTGACTTTGGCCCGGGTATTCAAAGAATACGACCAACGGAAAAACGAAATCCTCGACGCGGCCCAGGAACTGTTCTACTCCCGGGGATACGAACAGACGCCGGTGAACAGCATCATCGAAAAAGTGGGGATCTCCAAAGGGACCTTCTATCACTACTTCCAGTCCAAGGAACAGTTGCTGGACAGCCTGGCGGAACGGGTCACCAATCAGGTTCTAGCGCATCTCGA
>JACZSB010000101.1:5431-8322 GCA_022574435.1 Fidelibacterota bacterium | reverse complement strand
ACATGACTTTGATCAGGCTCATATTTGCACCTCAAATACCGCTTTCGCCACTTAATTCGGCAGTAGTGTCCTTAGCTGAGCCCTTCGGCAATCCTACCCAGGCCTTTCATCCCGAAATTTCCGGATTCAGGATTGTCTCCGCCGAAGGGACGCCGGGTGCCTATTGTCAGCCGGGTGCCGGGCTAATACCGCACCCCATGCATCCTGACTATGCGGTCGATCTCGTTTAACGCGAATTTTCCCAGGCGCTTTTGCCGCTCCCGGACGGCTGGATCGCCGGCGCCCAAGTCGCCGATGATAAGGATATTCTCGTCGTTGAGGCGAGTGGCGGGGCCGGTATAATTGAAGCTGCCGGCTATAATCACCTGGCCGTCAATGACCATCAACTTGTGGTGCAGCTTATTCAACCCTTTGCGGTGCGGGACCGAATACAGTTCCGCCCCGGCAGCGGCTATCCCTTCTGTCGCCGCCCACTTCTGGCCTGCCACCATACCGTCCAACGCGCCGCGAATCTTGACGGTCCCGGCTCGGGCCAGGCTGATCATGATGTCGTCGATACCTGATGACTGGGCGAAGGTGAAAATGGCAAAATCGATTCGCCGGCGGGCCTTGGCCATCTGCTTCATGATCTCCATTTCAGGGTTGTGATCCGGGGCAAAGAGTACCTTCACTCGCACATCGGATACCGTCACGCTGGGCGGGACCGGATCGTGGCCCTCGTTTAGCTTGCCGAAGTGGCCCTGCATGATCTCCTTGAATTCCCGCCAGTACAGCCTGGCCAGCACCCGGTTATGGATGATCACCAGATGATTGAGGTTTTGCGCTGTTCCGGTGGGAGTAAAGTTGGTTGAGCCGGTGAGCACGGCCGCATCCGGTGATGACGAGTCCCGGATAATGAACTTCTGGTGGAAGATATGGGGGTTAAAATCGGTATGTATCCGAATATTGGCCCGCAACATCGCATCATGGATCTCCCGGTTGGCCTCGTTGGCGCCCCCGGAATCAAAAGGGGTGGAAATTGCCCGCTTGACGCTCAGGTAATCCCACTCAATGACCACCCGTACCACTACCCTGCGCTGGCGGGCCCGGATCAGGGCCTGGGCGATCGGTTTCGATTCCAGTTCCTGCACCGCTACATCCAGTCTCTTTTTAGCGCCGTCGATAAAGCCGACGATTACATCTTGCAGGTTATCAGGCGCCCCCAGCTGGGATGGTCCCATGTGCAGCTCGATGTTTCCCTCTTTGATACTCATAATCGCCTCCCCGTCGTGATTTGTAAAGCGTGACAGAAGGTACTTCATATCACCACTAGATGCCAGTTATTTTTTCTCTGAGATGGTATCACATTGCGTTGTAGCGATCGGTTTGCACAAAGAAAAGACCGCCCATGACCTGTCGGTAAGGACCAGGCGGCCGACTTTAATCCTCAATCTCTGTAGCTCCGGCACGGTAAAGGATCTGGAACTATCACATCGGGCAATATTTCGGCTAGCGAATTCACAGTCGGTAACTTGCCCATGGACCTACCCCGCAGCTAATCCGGCCGGGGTTATGGCCCCTGGGGTGCGGCAGCAATTAACTTGACATACCTGCTAGAAGTCACTTGGCAGCACATAGGAACTTGTGTAAATGAGCAAATACCGCATTGCCTGGCTACCGGGAGACGGCGTGGGCCACGACGTGATGGAGTGCGCCCGCCTGGTGCTCGACCGCCTCGGTCTGGACGCCGAGTACCTCCCCGGTGACATCGGCTGGGAGTTCTGGAAATCGGAGGGTGAGGGCCTTCCTGAGCGCACCATTGAGATGATGCAAAAGACCGATTGCGCCCTGTTCGGGGCCATTACCTCCAAGCCCAAAGATGAGGCCGCCGGGGAACTGGATCCCGCGCTCAAGGATAAGGGCTACGTGTACTTCTCGCCAATTGTCCGCCTGCGGCAACAGTTTAACCTGCACACCAACCTGCGGCCTTGCAAGGCCTACCCCGGTAATCCGTTGAACTACCGGGACGACGTGGACATCGTAATTTTTCGGGAGAATACCGAGGGCATGTACAGTGGGGTGGAGTTCCACCCGTTGCCCCAGGCGGTGTTCGACGTCCTGAATGCCAACCATCCCAAGATGGCTAAGTTCGAAAAGTTTGGCCTGGAAAATATTGCCCTATCGACCCGCATCATGACCCGCCAGGGCTGCCGCAACATCGTAACCCGGGCCTTCGAGTATGCCCAAAAGTACGGCCGTAAATCGGTGACCGTCGTGGATAAGCCCAACGTGTTGCGCGAGACCGGGGGCCTGATGATCCGCACCGCCCGGGAAGTGGCTGCAAAGTACCCGGGGATTGACCTGGGGGAGACCAACATCGACGCCCAGTGCATGTGGCTGCTGAAGAATCCCCAGAATTACGAGATACTGGTGGCCGAGAATATGTTCGGCGATATCCTGTCCGATCTGGCGGCCCAGCTGGTGGGCGGGTTGGGCTTTGCCTGCAGCGCCAACCTGGGCGATAACTACGCCGTTTTTGAGCCCACTCACGGCAGCGCCCCTAAGTACGCCGGCCAGTACAAGGTGAATCCCACCGCCATGCTGCTAACGGCGAAAATGATGCTAGAGTGGTTGGGCGAGAATGACATGGCCGGCCGGTTGGAGGGCGCGGTGGCCGCGGTGATCGCTGAGGGCCAGGTTCGAACATACGACCTGGGCGGAGATAACACCAGCCTGGAAGTGGCGGAGGCGGTGGCGGCGAAACTGTAGTAAGGCATTAATTGTAAGGGCACAATACGCCAACTCAACCCAACATGTTTCAATGGCACAACCGGTAGGGCCACGGCCTCGGCGGAGCCACGGCGAGCCACGCGTCGTGCCTTGGCGTAACGAAATTAGGAGTACCAATGGAA
>JACZSB010000101.1:1279-5421 GCA_022574435.1 Fidelibacterota bacterium | reverse complement strand
CTAGAAACCTGTGGTTCCAGAAAAAGGAGAAACGATGGATATCAGCATTTCCCGGAAAATGGCCCGTTTTGCCCTGGAGTTGCAGTATGCCGACCTACCCCTGGACGTGGTAGGGGAGGTCAAGCGCTACCTGTACGATTCGGTGGGGTGCGCATTCGGCGGCTTCAATACCCGGGACGTGCAGATCATGCGCCGCGTATATCGCCACATGTCCGGGTTGCCCGAGGCTTCCCTGTTTGTCAGCGGAGACCAGATCCCGGCGGTGAGTGCCACCCTGGTCAATTCCCTGGCTGTGCGGGCGTTGGACTACAATGACATTTACTGGCGGGAAGACCCTTGCCATCCCTCGGACCTGATACCGGCCGCCCTGGCTGTAGGGGAAATGACCGGCGCCACCATGAAGCATGTCATCGTGGCCATTGTTCTGGCCTACGAGTTCGAACAGCGGCTGTGCGAGTTCGCCCTGCCCGGCATTCGGGAACGCAAGTGGCACCATGCCACCCTGACCCAGTTCGTCGCTCCCATTGTGGCCGGGAAGCTGATGGGACTGTCGGAGGACCAGCTGGTGAATGCCATCGGTATCGCCGGCTCGCACAGTTACACCGTGGGGGCGGTCACGGCCGGCCAGCTCACCATGATGAAGAACACCGTGGACCCCATGGCGGTGCGCGATGGCGTATTCGCAGCCCAGCTGGCCGAGCACGATTATACCGGTCCCGAGGAGATATTTGAAGGTAAGGAAGGTTTCATGGACACCTTCGGTCCCGACTGGGATGTGGACAAACTGGTGGGCCGGCTGGGGGAATCATTCAAAATCCTGGAGTGCTCCATGAAGGCCTTCCCCACCGAGGCGCTGACCCATACCCACATCAGCGCCACCCTGCAGCTGGTGAAGGAACATGACATCCAACCCGAGCAGGTGGAGGAAGTGGTGGTCACCACCATCGCCCGGGCCACCGATATCCTGTTCGACCACCACAAATACGAACCCAGCGGCCGGGAGACAGCCGACCACAGCCTGCCCTTCTGCATCGCCCGGGCCATCCTTGACCGGGAGATCACCACCCGCACTTTCGATGACGATAAGATCGCCGATCCCCAGCTGAAAGCGATCATCCGTAAGATCAAGGGTGAGGCCAGCGAGGAATTTGAGCAGCTGTTTCCCGCCAAACAGCCCTCGCGGGTGACCATCAGGACCACCGCTGGCCAGGAGCACTCGGTGTACCTGGAGTATCCCAAAGGTGACCCCCGCGAGCCGATGACCGAGGAGGACCAGGATAGCAAGTTCCGGGGCCTCACCGCTCCCTACCTCTCCGATGAGAGCCGCCAACGAATCAAGGAGACCATTTTCACTTGCGACACACTGTCAGGTGTCAAACAGTTCATGGCGGTGATGATCGAAGACTGACCACCCCTCAAAGTCCCCCGGAATAACCGGCCGGGGGCGCTGGTTGGGCTTTTGAATCCCGGCGACTCATGCTTACATTCAGTGATGGCGACTGATCAGCGCAAAGACTTCTGGCAGGAAATCAGGGAGCGCCACGTTTTGCAGGTCATGGGCCTGTATTTGGGTGGTTCGTGGGTAGCCCTGGAGTTCACCGGCTTTATCGCCGACCACTACGACGTTTCACCATATGTAATCGACCTGCTGCTGCTGGGTGTGGCAGGTATGCTCCCCTCGGTAGTACTGCTGGCCTGGACCCACGGCAGACCCGGTAAGGATCGCTGGACCCTGGCCGACAAGATCGTGGTGCCGGTCAACGTGTTGCTTACCACGGGCCTGATGGTGCTGCTTTTCAGTGGCAAGGAGCTGGGCGCCACTACATTGGAGCGGACCGGTGAGGATGAGAGCGGTGCGACCGTGACAAGGATGGTGCCCAAGTCGGTTTTCCGAAAACGAATTGGGCTGTTTTTCTTCGACAACCGTAGCGGAGACGACCAGGCGGACTGGGTGGGGCACTGGCTGCCCTACGGCCTATACCTGGACTTGGTCCAGGACTTCTATTTCGACAATCGCCACCCGTACCAGATGAGCGCGGCGCTGGTGGAGTCCGGCGCCCCTGATGGAGTGGCGCCGCTGGCCCTGAGCCGGGAGATCGCCCGGCGCTACCACCTGGTCCACTTCCTGGAGGGAGCCCTCACCTCGGTGACACCTTACACCGTGACCACCCGGTTATACCTCACCAAAGGCGGCCGGCTGGTGGCCGGGCACAGCTATACGGGCGCGGACCTGGGTGTTATCGTCGATCAAATGTCAGTTGATATCAAGGAGGACCTGGAGCTGCCGGCCGGGCATGTCGCAGAGGTGGAAGACCTGCCCGTATCGGCCATATCCACGGAGGACGCCTCGGCCCTGGAGAATTTCACCCTGGGACTGACCGAGCTGATCTTCAACCACGATTGGAAGCTGGCCACCCGGCTCCTGTCCCGGGCTACCGCCGCCGACCCCACATTCGCCCTGGCCCAGTTTTACCTGTACCAGGCCAACCTGCTCCAGGGACGCGAGTCCGAGGAGGCCATCAGGGCGGCTATGCAGCACCTGTACAAGGTGCCCGAGCGATTACAGGGGGCTTTTAAGGAGGTCTACTACCTCTGGAGGGGGGAGCCCGGGAAGGCCCTCTCCGCCTTGAATCTGGATGTGTCGTTGTTCCCCGATGATGTAATTGCCCGCCGCCGCTTGGCCAGCTTCCACTACCGCGTGGCCCAGTATGCCGAGTCTCTGGAACAATACCTGGTCATTCGGAAGCTCAACCCCGATGACGATCTGGTATTGCGGGACATGGCCGAGGTGCTGGCCGCCATGGGACAGTTCAATGAGGCCCTCGAATACCTGCGGGCCTATTCCAAGACCAATCCTCGGGACACGGAGGTGCTGGTGGAAATGGGCGATGTCTTCCTGCTGCACGGCCGGACCCGACAGGCGGCCAAGGTTTACGAACGGGCGGCATTGCTGGGCCATAACCCGGCTAAAATCCTGGTCAAGCAGGCCCAACAACACTTTAGGGAAGGCCATTACCAAGCGGCCCTGGCCACTGCCCGGGAGGCGGTGGAGGCCGGCCGGTCGACCGAGACCCGGGTGGAGGCACTGCACACACTGGAAGGCCAGCTGCAGTCGTTGGGCCGCATCGCTGATGCAATGGCGGTGGCCCGGGAGGCTATGCCGCTGGAGCGCCGTCTGGCCGGCCCCATGAACGGCGTTCTCCTGCGCCTGGCCCATTTCAACAAGTACGCCAACACTACACTGGCCGATTCGGTCCTAGCCCGGCTGGCCGGTGGGCAACAGGCCGCGCTCCCCGATCCCTGGGGCCGCGCCGCCGGGGTGATCCGGGTGACCTATAAAGTGGAATTGCCGAGCCAGTCTATATCGGAGGCCGAAATTGCCCTGGTGGACTCCTTCTACAGCGAGTACAAGTACCTGGTGGACATGCCCAAAGAGCTGATCATGGCCCGCATCGCCACCAGCCGCGGTGAGTACATCAAGGCGATCCAGGGCTACATCAGCACCCTTTCACGCTACCCGCAACGCCTGCTGGTCCAGCGCGACATGGCCCGGGCCTACCGCCTGATGGGAGACGGCCAAGCCGCCCGGACCACCATCGACCAACTGCTTAAGGCCTACCCCCATGAGCCGTCCGTCCTGTACGAACTGTACCGCATCCAGGTGATGAACAGCGATCCGGCCGCCACCAGGACCCTGGCCCACCTGCTCGATATCTGGCAAAACGCCGACGACATTTTCCTACCCCCCCGCCAGGTGCGAGAATCGCTGCTGAGCAAATCGGCGTCGTAGGGGGATTCCGATACGCTTCAATAGCTGGCAGTGGCGGATACAGCAAGGCAAACAGCGTAACATAGGGATCAAAATAGCAGCTGAAGCACCTAACGATAGCCCCTAGTAAGCCGATCAAAGACCCGTTAAAAACCCCACTCATACCCTCCAAAGAATAGCTAAGGGCCATAATATGGTTCGCCCGTGCGGGCGGGGGCGATAAGCCCTCTGAATTTTAGGAAAACCAGATGACATAAAGGGCGGGATATTAGCCTAAGACACTAAGAATGAAGGGGTTAATATATGTTAGATACCGGAAGCGGGAACCTCACCCTGCTCACTTCGTGAGGTCCCTCTCCTGAAGGAGAGGGAA
>JACZSB010000101.1:0-1269 GCA_022574435.1 Fidelibacterota bacterium | reverse complement strand
TAGATACCGGAAGCGGGAACCTCACCTCTTCGGTCCGCCCATCCGACAAACTCAGGGCAAGCCCTTCTCGCTGCGCGAGGACCCTCTACCCGCATGCTGCGGGACAGGCCTGAAGGAGAGGGAAAGAACATCCAACTTGTATTTCAAAGAGCGGGGGAGGTAGGGATATTGGAGAGGGCTGTCGTTCGCGGGGTGAGCTCCAGCGAATGGGTAAGCTGCTGGTTATTGAAGGCTATTTTGCCGTGTGCGACAGTCGCCACGCGTTCGCTTTATCTTCATACTCCTTGATGTATGGATCTTTGCCGTCCATGTACGCCTTAATGTCGTTCGGAAGCTCTCTTGCTTTTGCTTTAGTTCGGTACGTTTGCGCTTCCGCAGGATGTGCAATCATGTAATGGCGGAACGCCAGGTGGCGCTCAATATTATCGCTCTTTGCATTGAACGCGTGGACCTGGTGCGTTCGGATACCGGAAGCATTCTCCTTGTGGAAATACCGGCGCCCTGGAATACCATACTCCCCCATCGGTTTATAGGCAAGATTTTCCATTGTTGCACTTCGGTGATCTAGCTTGAAAATCTCATCGACTTCCAGAAGGATATTGATGATGGGCTTGGCAAAGATGCCAGGTGTGGCGGTACTTCCAATGTGATGTAGATATACAACGAAATTCCCCAGAGCTCGGGCGATGCGCTTTGCCTCCGCCTCGAAATCGTGTCGCCATGCGCGGGTGGTTCTTTCGTATGCGACTACTTGTATTCGCATTGGTTACGGGTTCTCCTAACTAGCACGACAGGCCCGTGAGCCTAACGCCTTGGACCTCACTAGCGGCGCGCAGCACCATCGGCTGCAGGCCGTTGTTAGACGGGCCGGCGCGTGATGGTAGCGATCGCCCAGACCACAAGCACCAAGCCAAGTGCCTCGGCCGCAACCAGGGGCCAGTACCCTTGCTTGGCATCCCCGAGCAGCCCCACGATCGTCCATGGAACATACAGAAGGGCTATAATCGCCAACGGCCAGCGGCGGCCTTTCCGTAGGCCGAACCATGCCGTCAGTGACCCAACGGCGCCCAGAGCCAAGAACAACGGCGCGAGCCAGCCGTAGCTCTGCGGTATCGATTGCGCCAATCGGAGACCAGCGACCATGAGACCGCTTGCCACGAAGATCAAGCCCACGCCTACCAGTACCCCCTTTGCAGCGGCAGAATGCACCGCCGAACTCATTCTCCCGATTTGGCCCTCCACATCTCCATGATTGCCGAACTACTGTGT
>JACZSB010000463.1 GCA_022574435.1 Fidelibacterota bacterium | reverse complement strand
TGTAGCGGTTATCGCTGCGCGCTGCAGGCTGGTTACCACTTGCACGACCAGCGGAGAGGCAAGTCATCAATAGACAAAAGGATAGGGTAGCTGACTTCATCACCCGGTCCTCACAGATAGAACGAAAGTTCACTTTATTCCATTGATTTCATTCAGGATAGATTTGATCAACCCGGCTGGCGTGGCCACGATTAGAATAAATTCCCTGACCTGTTCAAGCCCCTCTGAAGGCTAACAATGAGTGCCTCCTCGAAAAATTGGACCAGCTCAGTTCAACGAATCGAGGCCCCCCTAGTTGGACTGGCATCTCGCTGTTTACCGAAACGTTTCTTCCGCGCACTTGTGCTAACCAACCGATCTTACAAAATATATTCACGTCAAGCTAGCGGCACTTGCACAAAGTTACGCAGAACTTTTACCGCTTCAGACCTTTTGGACATTTAGGGCTAAAAACTAATGGGACAATCCGCCGTTCCAAGGTTTAATTCACGCCGCCACTTAAACCATTTATTACTTGATTATAGACAGCGCCCCACAGAACCGTCATATTCCCCCGCTCGTTGAAATGCTAGTCCTGAGCGTGCCGAAGGGTTTACCCGGAGCGTTCGCCTGAGCCGGTCGAAGGCCTGTCAAGGGGCCGGTCCAGCCGTAGGCAGGGCTAGTTGAATTTCCCGCTCCGGTATCTGCAAGCCGGTTCCGGTATCAAACAGATATTAACCTCTGCTTCCTTTAATGCCATATGCTCTAGTCCCGCACTTTGTGCCTTTGCGGTTAAATTCTAAAAAAACAGATGTCTCACCCCCCATCGGCAAGTGTGAACCTTTTAATCGATTTTAGCTAGCCGTTGACGGGGTCTTGGAGGGGTCTCTGAATGGTCTTCGAGGGGCAATCGTTGGGTATATCAGATCCAAAAAGTGCTGCCTCTTCCGCCGCCGCAACCAGTAATATCCCCACCGGCGCACTGTCATCCGTTCTCTAAATCCGAGGAGTAGCCAGTTTGATCAAGCCCCCCGCAAACCGCCTTCCCCCTACCCTGGCCGCGGTCCTCATGGGCATAATCTTCCTCTCCGGGATGGCCGGCCTGACCTACGAGGTGCTCTGGCTGCGGCAGCTCAATCTCATTTTCGGGGTTACTGCCTTCGCCCTCTCGGTAACTTTAGCCGCTTTCATGGGCGGACTGGCCCTGGGCAGCTATCTCTTCGGACGACTGGCCGACCGGCTGAAGGCGCCCCTGTTGGTCTATGCCGCCTTGGAAGCCGGTATTGGGATCTACGCCCTGATGGCCGGCCACCTATTCAGCGGACTCGATAGCATCTACATCACCGCCGGCCGGACCCTGGGCTTCCAACACCCGCTGATCGAGGTGTTTAAGACCGTCGGGGCGTTCCTGATCATCCTCTTGCCCACCACCTTAATGGGCGGCACTCTGCCGGTGCTGAGCAAGGTATTCGTCCGCCGCGAGGAAGACTTGGGCCTGAAGGTCAGCATGCTCTATGCCCTAAACACTTTCGGCGCCCTGGTGGGCACATTCCTTACCGGTTTCTTCCTGATCCGCAGCCTGGGGATGGCCCATACCACCTATCTGGCTGCCGCCGTCAATCTGCTGGTGGCGCTGGCCGCCGGGCTATTGAGTCGGCTGTTAGCAACACCGCAGGCCGGCCTGCCAGAGGCGGCCTCTCCGCCGGTGAAAGTGGCCGCTGGGCGCATCAGGTTGCAGCGCCTCGTCCTGGGGGCTATGGCCCTATCCGGGTTCACCGCCCTGTGCTACGAGGTGCTCTGGACCCGAGCCCTGGTCTACTTCCTGGGGCTGACCACCTACGCCTTCACCACCATGTTGACCGCCTTCCTGCTGGGTTTGGCCGCCGGCAGCCTGATCATGTCCCGGTTCATTGATCGCTTTAAGGATCACCTGGCCTGGCTGGCCGCCACTCAACTGATGATCGCCCTGGGCGCCTTGGCACTCATGCCCGCCATCAATCTAATGCACCCCGCCGGCCAGGCGCTGGGTGAGCTGCTGGGTCGTGAGTCCTGGTGGGCAGTGGTTGGCATCCGCTTCCTGATCGCCCTGGCACTCATGCTGCCG